>CBDVEP010000005.1:0-45156 GCA_965373035.1 uncultured bacterium | reverse complement strand
AATAATTAAGTATAGTAATATTTCAAATTTTTAAAAAAAAATATAACCGCAGAGACGCAGAGAACTTAAAAATATTAAAAAGTTAATATTTGGAAAAAAAGGGGACGGTTCTATTTTTTTATTTAATAAAATTTGTAATAATAGTTATTAATATCTTAAAAAATAGAACCGTCCCCTTTTTTTCTATTTACTATGTATATAGCCAAGTTATGTGAAAAAGTAGCCTGTCCCTTTTTTCTTTTCAGATAAAGATTTCTCTTACCGATATTATAATTAATGAAAAAAATAGTTTTGGTTTTTAGTTTTTTACTTGTTTTTGGATGCAATGAGAAAAAAAATATATTTATAAAAAAAGATACACATCAATTGTATAATAATATTATTAAACAAGATGAATTTAATGGTAAAATCGAGGATTTTGAAAAAAAGTTAAAATACTGGACATATAGTAAAAAGTTAAATTCAGAATTTAATAAAGTGTCTTTAAGTAAAATAAGTGCTGGTAAATTTAATTTTAAAGCACGATTTTCTCTTGAAGAATTTCATCCATATATTCAATTTATTTTATATAAACGAAAAATGGATTTCAGTCAGTATAAAGGTATAAAATTTTTTGCAAAAGGAGAATCTAATATTCTTTATAAATTGAAGATTTTTGAAAGAGAACATTATTATAATAATATGCATGGTCAGGAAATATGGTATAAAATATTTTATTGTTATAATAAATGGAAAGAATATAAAATATCATTTAATGAAATGTATGTTGAAGAATACTGGGAACAGGATTATATTAGTGATAATCAGCAAATTTTTACAAATATAACCGGAATATGCATTACAGTTCAGAATATATATAAAAATAAGACTATAAATGGAACATTATATATTGATGATATTGAATTATATTGACATTCTATATAGTTTTTATATATTATAATTCAAGAGATGAAATATATAAAAATTATTATTATTAGCTTATTTATAATATTAACCAGTGTTTATTTTATTTATACTGCAAATAATCAAAAAAATATTGCTTTAAATAAGCAAATAATAGGAACTATGCAGAATCCCAAACCGCTTAATGATGGGGTTATAAATAAAAATAACTATATTGAAATAAAAGATTTTAAAAAATTAGAACAATATTTTGTTATTGTTTTAGGACAGGCAAAATATGTTCAATCAATTAAATTATATTGGGTTAAGGGATTTGAACCTTCTTCTTTTAAAATTGAAACAAGTAAAAATTTATTTGTATGGAAAAAAATAGGTGTTTACAATTTAAAAAAGTTTACTTCTATGAAGGGCTTACTAGTAACAGAGCATAATATAAAAGGTGCTGCTGCTTTTTTTATTAAAGTAACTATTTTAAAACCTGAAAATAAGACTGTCAGAATTAGTGAAGTTAAATTATATTCTAAAGAAAAAGTAAATTTAGTAATTTCAGGTGCTAAAGCTGTAAATATTAAAAAATATTCCAGTGAGATTATATTTGAAACATCAGTTCCGGCATCTGGATATTTGAGATTTGGAAATGGCCCTACAGGTTTAAACCAGAACATTGGTATGGAAATGGATATTTTTACTGAGCATAAAATTAAAATAGGTAATTTGTTAAAAGGAACAAAATATTATTATCAGCCGGTTGTAAGAGATTTAAATGGCAACTTAATTGTAGGAAAGGTAAAATCTTTTAAAACTAAAGGGATTCCTTTGCCAAAATTTATTTCAGTAAATATTAATGATATTAAAAAATTTACCTCTAAATTAAAGTGGAGTTGTAATGTCCCATGTATGAGTGAATTATATCTGGGGATGTCACAGGGGAAATTAAAAAGATATTTTAAAACCAGTAAATTCCAGTCTCAATATATTGTTAAAATTAAAAAAATCTTACCTGATACAAAATTTTATTTTAAAATTATTTCTAAAGATAAATTTAATAATAAAGTAGTATATAAGGGAGATTTTACAACAAAACCATATAATATTGCATTAAAAAAGAAAGTTTATGGCTCTTTTATATATCCACATAAAAGTAGAGGAGGCAATTTTAATTTTAGTTATCTACAGAAAATTACAGATGGTAATTATGAATTAAAAGGTATTGCTGCTTCAGGGAATTTAGGAAATAAAGATCAAATAGCTATTGTTGATTTAAAACAAAAATATAAAATTAAAAATTTAAAAGTAGTATGGAGAAGTATTGCTTATAGTTTGAATTTTAAAGTAGAAATTGGAAATAATATGAAAAAATGGACTTTAATTAAGAAAAACATTAACTCAAAAAAGTCAGGGAAGAGAAGATTATCAAAAGGAACATATGGGTTATTTTTACAATCTGTAAATATAGAAGTTAAAGCCAAAGAAGCAAGGTATGTTAAAATAACAGTTCCTAAAGGCTCTAAAGTTGTTTCTGATTTGCCCTTTGATCCATTACCTTTCCTGCAGCTTGCTGAGATTGAAATTTTTAAAGTACCGGATTATGGATCGCCAAAATATATTATTAAACAGATAAAGTAAAAAAGAAAAACTTGCCTTTTTTTATAAAAATGATTTATTATATTTTTATTATAAATTAATTAAAGATATCAGGAGTGTATAATTTATGATTGATAGGTATTCTCTGCCGGAAATGAAAAAAGTCTGGGAACTGGAAAATAGATTTCAAAAGATGCTTAATGTTGAAATAGCAGTTTGTGAAGCATGGAATAAACTCAGGAAAATCCCGGATAATGCTTTAAAAATAATTAAGCAAAAAGCTAAAATAAATGTAGATGACATCCTGAAAATTGAAAAAATTACAAAACATGATGTTATTGCTTTTTTAACCAGTCTTGAGAGATATATTGGTAAAAACTCAAAATATGTTCATCTTGGATTAACTTCATCTGATGTAGTTGACACAGCCTTTATTTTATTAACACTTGATGCAAGTAAGATAATTTTATCAAAAATGATTAAATTAAAAAATGTATTAAAAAATTTAACAAATAAACATAAATTAACATATATGATAGGCAGGACACATGGTGTACATGCAGAAATTATAACTTTTGGATTTAAAACTGCCTTATGGTACCAGGAAGCCCTGCGGAATTTAGAAAGATTTAAATATGCTGTTAGTCATATTCAATATGGTAAAATATCTGGAGCTGTAGGAACATATACAAATCTGGATATAAAAGTTGAAAAAATTGCTTTAAAATTATTACAATTAAAAGTCGAGCCTATTTCTTCCCAGATTATACAAAGAGACAGATTTGCATTTTTTATTGAAACACTTGCAATAATGGCTGCTTTTATTGAAAAAATAGCAGTAGAAATAAGGCTTCTTCAAAAAACAGAAACATTGGAGTTGGAAGAGCCTTTTTCAAAAGGGCAGAAAGGGTCATCTGCTATGCCTCATAAACATAATCCTATCTTATGTGAGCAGTTATCCGGTCTTGCAAGAATTGTCAGGGCAAATACAATCCCTGCTCTTGAGAATATCAGTTTATGGCATGAGAGGGATATATCTCATTCATCTGTAGAAAGAGTGATTTTTCCTGATTCAACTATTCTTGTTGATTATATGCTTGAAAAGATAACTTTTATTTTAGAAAATTTAAAAGTAAACAAAGAAAATATGCTTAAAAATATTGATACAACACAGGGTTTGATTTTTTCACAAAATCTTCTTATTAAATTAATCCAGAAAGGATTTGTAAGAAACAAAGCATATGAATTAGTTCAATGTGAAGCTAACAGAGCATGGTCTGGAAAATTAAATTTTAGAGAATTAATGTATAATAATAAAGTAATAAAAAAGTTTTTCTCAAAAAAAGATTTGGATGAATGTTTTAATTATAAATTTAATGAGAAAAAAATATTAAAAACTATTAAACGAGCCCTTTCTCAGGCAGATTAATAAACCAGAACTTTTGGAGGATGAAGATGGATAAAGTATCAGCAATTATTTTAGCAGCAGGATTGGGAACTAGAATGAAATCTAAAAAACCAAAAATATTACATCAGGTAACTGGAAAGCCCATGATTAATTGTATAATTGATCAGTTAAAAAAGTTTAAATTAGATAAAATTGTTATTGTTGTTGGTTCAAAGGATTCTATGAATAATAATCATCATGATCATAGAATCAGTTATGTTTTACAAAAAGAAAAATTAGGCACAGCTCATGCTGCCTGGCAGGCAGAAAAAGAATTTAAAAATTATGATGGTGACATTCTTATTTTAAACGGGGATGTTCCCTTAATTACTTATAATACATTAAATAGTATTTTACAGGAGCATCGCAATAGTTTTGCAGTTTTGAGTTTATTGACTGCAAAAGTAGGCAATCCAACTGGTTATGGGAGAATTATCCGAAGGAAAGGTGAGATTTTCAGGATTGTTGAGGAGCTGGATGCAGATGATTATATCAAAGAGATTAAAGAAATTAATGCTGGTACATATTTTTTTAAAGGGGGATATTTGTTTTCTACATTAAAAAAAATAAAAAAGAATCCTGTTAAAAAAGAGTATTATCTTACTGATGCCATAGAAATTTTAAACAAGCAAGGGTCTAAAATTCATACTTATCTTGTTAAGGATAATGATGAGATTTTAGGGGTAAATAGAAGATTTGAGTTGTCTAAAGCTAATATGATTATGCAAAAACGGATTCATCAGAAACTAATGGAACATGGAGTTACAATATTGGATACAGACAGTACTTATATTGAATATGATGTTAAAATAGGTCAGGATACTATAATTTATCCTTTTACATTTTTATATGGCAAGGCAAAATTTGGTGAAAATTGTCAGATAGGACCTTTTGTTCAGGTAACAGAATCACAGATAGGAAATGACGTAAAAATATTCCAGTCCACTGTAACAGGCAGTAAAGTTAAAGATAATGTGCAAATTGGACCTTATGCTCATATACGGAATAATTCTGTTTTATTAAAGGATTCTGGTGTTGGTAACTTTGTAGAGGTAACAAGGTCTGTTATAGGTGAAAACACAAAAGCTTATCATTTAAGTTATATTGGAGACACAAAAGTAGGTCAGGATGTTAATTTTGGAGCAGGAGTTGTAACTGTTAACTGGGACGGGACTAAAAAGAACAAGACTGTTATTGGGGATAAATCTTTTATTGGAAGCTCAACTACCATTATAGCCCCTGTAAAAATAGCACATAAAGAAAAAATTCCAGCCGGAACAATTATTACAAAACAAAAAAATAAAAAAAAGGTGACGGTCCTTGCATAAATAAGAAAAAGTATCGGTTCTTGACATTTGACATAATGTTTAACCGTAACTATTCAGGAATGACATTAAATGAATGGATGTAACATACCTGAATAGTTACGGTTAACCTTTAATAAAAGTTATAAGTAATTGAAGAAAATATGTCAAATGTCAAGAACCGATACCTTTAATAATAGACTTTTATTTAAAGAAAGTTTCATTTAAAATGATAATGTTTGTAGTCTTATTAACAATATAGATAATTTTTTTTCTTTCCTTAAAAAAAATTGTTTTAAATTTTAATTTATGCTTTCCCTGTTTTAATTTAATTTGAAAGATTTTATCTTCATTTATAATTGTTTCTTTTTGATTATCAATTGATAAATGAACATTAGAATAATGTGAAACAATCATTAATGTTCCTGTTTTTAATTTTAAATCATAAAATAGTTTGTCAGGACTTTTATTATTAATTTTAATTTTATCATTTATTCCATAATAGTCAACTTTTTGAATTTTTAAATTATAAATGCCCTGAGTTTGGGCTGAAACTTTTAAAGGGGAAAGCCCTTTTAGTTTTTTATTAAGATAAATATTAGCTTTTGAAGGACTGGTTTTAATTAATATTTTATTAAGTCCTTTTTTTTCTTTAAATTTAACCATTAAAAAATCTTGCAAGCCTGTTCCTTTTGAAGAAGTTGAGCCAGCTATAATAAATTTATTTTTTTTAATTTGCTGTATATGGCAGATGGATTCCTTTTGGCTTCCACCATAAGTTTTATTCCAGACTATATCACCATTTTTGTTAAGCTTTAAAATCCATATATCCCAGCTCCCTACACCTTTTGAAAATGATGTTCCAGCAGTAATAAATCCTCCATCTGATGTCTGGTTAATAGAGAAAGCTGTATCAACTAAACTTCTACTATAAGTTTTATTCCAGAGAATTTTACCTGATATACTTAAGCGGATTATTCTGAAATCCGAACGCCCTGTCAGGGTATATGAATAACCAGCAATTATATATCCTTTTCGTTTTGTTTGCTGAATAGAATAAACTCCATCATGATATTTGCCGCCAAAAGTTTTTTCCCAGACTAACTGACCTCTTGTATTTATTTTTATAATCCATATATCACTTTGCCCATTCCCTTTAGAATAAGTATGCCCGGCAATAATATACCCTTTATCAGTGGTTTGTTGAATGGAAAAGGCTTCATCATCAGCTTCTCCTCCAAAAGTTTTTCCCCAGATTTTCCTACCTTTTTTATTAAGTTTAAGAATCCAGATATCATTCCCCCCTTTACCTTTTGATAAAGTAGTGCCAGCGATAATATATCCTCCGTCTTTTGTTGCTGCAACTGTATTAGCTTTGTCATGATTTTTCCCTCCAAAGGTATTATGCCATATAATTTTACCTTTTTTATTAAGTCTGATAACCCAGATATCACTTGCAGTATTATTTTTAGAATAAATATATCCTGCTGCAATACATCCTTTATCTGGTGTGGGATAAACAGAATTAATCCTGGCATCTTTTTTTCTGCTGAAGGTTTTCCACCATTGTACTTTTCCCTGATTGTTTATTTTTGTGATTACTGCCTGACATTTTTTATCCAGGGATTCTGAATATCCTGCAGCTATCATATTATTATCTTTAGTATATGTCATTGATAATATTTTTTCATTTTTTCCAGTTCCATAAGTTTTATCCCAGATTAAAGAAAAAGTAATATTGTCCTCTGGTTTTATATAAGGGGTAATAGTTCTTTTTGTTTGTTTTTTTAGTTTTTGAGGAATACCAGTACTATTGCCATTTTTATCTGTTTTTAAAATCCATGCATCCTGTACTTCAGCTTCTTCTGATATTGAATAACCAGCAATAATATAACCTCCATCCTTACTATGTTTAAGAGAAAGTGCTTCATCATCACATGAATTCCCATAAGTTTTTTCCCAGAGGATTTCCCCTTTTTTATTAATTTTAACCAACCATGCATCTTTTCCCCCTATTCCTTTTGATTTTGTATAACCTGCAAAAATATATCCGCCATCACTTGCTTCTAAAATAGCATGGGCGTCATCCCAATTTTTTCCGCCATAGATTTTATGCCATACATTTCTTCCTTTTCTGTCCAATTTTAAAATCCATGCACTGCTTTTTCCTGTGGTATATGAATAAGTATAACCAGCTACAATATAATTAGTATCAGAAGTTTGAATAATGGAATTAGCAGAATCATAATGTCGATTTCCATAGATTCTTTCCCAGATTTTTTTTCCTTTTTTATTTATTTTTACAATCCATATATCTTTTAAACCTGTTTTTTTAGTTTCAGTAACCCCTGCAATGATATATCCATTATCATAGGTTTTTTGTATTGAGCATCCTGAATCCCAGTTATTCCCGCCATAGGTTTTATTCATAAGTATATTACCTTTTTGATTAAGCTTTAATACCCATAAGTATGCTTTTTTTTTCTTTTGGAAATAAAGAGAACCAGTTAAAATATAATTTCCATTTGTGTATTCTATAATATCATTTACTTCATTATCATCACCAAAATTAAAATATTTTTGCCAGGCAATATTGCCTTTTTCATCAAGTTTAAGAACTCTTGCCATTCTGCCTATTGAATTTTTTGTAATTGATTCTCCTATCAGGATATAGCCATTATCTTTAGTTGGTTTAATAACATTAGCTTTATTCCATGTTTTGCCTTTATAAATTTGTTCCCAGATTTTGTCTCCATATTTATCAAATTTAATAACCCAGATATCACTTTTATTTTTAGTAGCTTTATACCCTGCTGCAATATATTCTTCATTTTTTAAAGGCTGTATGGAAGAAAGTTGTTCATTTCCTGTACTTATGAATATTTTATTAAAGCAGATAATATTTTTTTTTGAATATCCATAATTCTGAAGGAGTAATAGTATTAATAATAAATTAAAGTAAAATTTTTTCATTTATGTTGTTTTGCTAATTCATTATTAATAAATTTTATTATTTTTTTTCTTCTGATTTCAGAGAATAATTGAAATTCAATACCGTATTTCGATATCACTTCATTTATTGATTTGACCCACATTATTTTTCCAACAACATCTTCAAATAATTCATTATTAGGAAGGGTAAATGCTAATTTAATTATATCACCATTTTTTCTGCCAGCTTTCGCAGTAACCATTGTCCCGCCTGCACTTATGTCAATAATTATGCATTGAACCCTGTTAATTCCCTCGTAATCATAGATTGCAGCCGGCGTTTTAAGTACTATTCTTGGATAAGTACGGTTAAATATTTTTTTTAAAGTAGTTGGGCGGGTAATATTAATTGTAGATTCAGAAGTGCTTTTGAAAGTTAAGACTTTTGATTGAAATTCATAAGTAGCCTGTTCATCCCAGAAATTTATAAATAATTCTGTACCTTTCTCTATAGTAATATTATTAATAGGAATATCTATAGTCATATATTCAGGTGTGATTTTTTGTATAAGAGCTTGAAGATTTTCGCCTTCAAGAATATTTTTTGAATATATAATAATACCCTGTTGTGTTTTTAATGCCATTAATTATTCCTTTAACATTTTGAAAAAAGCATCTTTATCTTTATTAAACATTTTTTTATCTTTTTTTGCTTCTTCTTCAGTATCTCTCCATGGCCCACAGATTATTTCAACTTCATTATCATTTTTCTGGGGGATATAAAGATGATAATCATTTAATTCCTTGTTTTTATCTTTTTTGATTATTTTTTTAATTGTATAGCAAAAACTGTACTTCATAATAAATTTACTATATAAAATTAATTTTTATAGTCAAGTTAAATGGGGTCAGACCACACGTTTTAGAAGATATTTTATAAGCCGAATTTATAAACAGGTTGATTATAATAGAACAAACAGTAAGATGTGCTTGATAGAAAAATTGGACTTTACAAGGAGAAAAGAATTATGAGATTTAAAAAGTTATATAAATTTATAGAGATTATAATTATTATTTTATTCTTTAACTCCTTTATAAAAGCAGCAGAAGATGCTGGTAATTACAATCAATTAGGCATTTCTAAATCACAAAATAAACATTATGAATCAGCTATAAAAGTATTTTCTATGGCACTTCAGATTGAAAAAAATAATCCGGAAATTTATATTAATTTAGCAGATACTTGTTTGAAATATGTTCATAATATAATATTAAAAAAGGATAATTTTTTACAAATAGAAAAATATTTAAAAATGGCTGAGGCTTGTTTAAAAATGGGAAACTATAAATTAAAAAATTATGAGAGCAAAGTGGAAAATGAATTATTTTGCTCTTTAGATTCTAAGATTTTAAAAGAAAAAATATGCAAATTAAAAGCAGATGTCCTTTCTTTAAAAAATAAAGTTAATTTTAAAATGAGTAAAAATATTATTAAGAAACCTTTAATAAGTAAGAAAGATGCAGATATCAAGAAACCTATATCAGTAAAGAAAAGCAAGAAAAAAAAGGAACCGCAAATATTAAAAATTAATAAAATTATTGAGACAAGTAAAGAGAAAAACAAGCAGCATGAACATCATTTTAAAGTATTAATTCAGAGTAACAGAAAATTGTTAAAGCAAAATATTGAATATCAGACCATAGTAAAATTTTTTAAAGAAAAATTATTACACCAGGAGAATGATTATGAAAAAAAAATTAAAAGTTTTAAAATATTATATCAGCAGGAAAATAAAAGAGCAGAGGATGCTATTAATAAATTACAAACTCAAATTCAGGATAAAAAAGATATTCATCATAATCAGAAATATAAATTACAAAGCAATTTATTAAAAATGAGTAATCAATTACAGTTAAAAACTCATAACATGCAGGTTGAATTAAACAATCAAAAAACAGCTTATGAGAAAAAAATAGCAGGATTGGAAAATAACTCAGAATACAGGAGCAATCAATTTATTCAAAAATATAATATTTTACAGGATGATATAAAGTCACAGAAAGCTTTTTACAATCAGCAGTTAATGGAAAAAGATAAACAGATAAAGCAAAAGAATAATATATATCAGGATACAGTGAAGAAGTTACAGGTACAATTAAATGAGAAAAACGCCTCTCAACAAAGTCACATAGTAGAATTGAAAAATAATGCACATCAGATGACTAATAAATATCAGAGAGTTATTATTAGTTTAAAAGATAAAATCAAAAAGCAGAAGAATTATTTTAAGAAAAGTAAAAAACAATATGCACGGGAAAATAAAAAGCAGGAATGTGAAATTAATGAATTGAAAAATGAGATTAAAAAAATTGAAAGAGAGAATAAAAATGTTATGGTAAGTGCTGAAAAAAAATTAAAAAATTATAAAACTGATAATAAGAATAACAAAAAGATTGCTGAATTAAATAAAAATCTTTTTCAGGAGAATTTAGAATATCAGGTAACTATTATAAATTTAAATAATAACTTAGAAAAAAATAAAAGAAAAGAAGATTTCCTGCAGAAATATAACACCGAGCTTGAACAAGAAGTACAGTTATTAACAAAAGAAAATAGAAAATTTGTTTTACAAATAAAAAAGTTAAAGGATAAAGTAAAAAATAAAGAGCATTTTTATATTGAAGAATTAACTAAGAAAGATAAAGAATTAAAAAAAACAAGAAATAGTTATAAGAAAAAAATTAAAGAATTGGAAAAAGGTCATAAATGTATTATAAATGATTTAAAAAAAAAGATACAAAAATTAAAAAAAGAAAAGGAAACTTTTTCATTTAAGATAAATAAACTAAAGCAGGATAACAAGCAGATTAAATTTGATTTAAAGGAGTATGAAAAAAGAGAAAGGATTGTTATACAAAAAGATAGCAATAGCAAGGATAAAATAAAAAGCACAGAGGTTTTAATATTAAAACAGAAGAAGGATATTGAGATTTTAAATAATAATTTGGATTTAATCAGTGAAAGTATAAAAAATAAAGGTAAACAAATTATTAATTTAAAAAACCAATTAACTAATACAATAAGTTCAAATAAACAAATAAAAAATCAAATAAAAAAGCTTAAAATTAGTTCTTTACAAAAAGCAAAAATTCAAAGAAGAATAATTTTACAAAATAATGAGAAAAATAATAAAATAAAACAACTTAATAATAAAATCTCTTTCTATAATAAACAATTACAGAAAGAGAGATTTTATAACAATAAACTAAAACAGATTATGAGTATGAAAAAAACAATAAAAAAAAATAAAGATAAACAAAAAGAATTAAAAGAAAATGAAGATATAAATGCCATAGAAAAAAAGGAGATGTTTTTATTAAAAACATCCGGGTCCAATCAAATTTTTAAAATACCTGTTTTATGCTATCATTCTTTTAATAATGATAATAAATATTCTATATCACAAGCACAATTTAGGAAACAGATGAAGTATTTACATAAAAATAATTATAATGTAATCAGTATTGATAAGTTGATTTTTCATATTGAAAATAAAATTCCATTTAGTAAAAAAGTTTGTGTTCTTACATTTGATGATGGATATAGCTCTGTATATGATGTAGCTTTTCCCGTATTGAAGAAGTATAACTTTCCAGCAACATTATTTCTTTATACAAATGGATTTATTGATATTTATCCAGCTGCTTTAACATGGAGTCAGATTCGCGAGATGGCTAAATACAACATTACTGTCCAATCCCATTCCCATACTCATCCATGGCTTCATAAAAGAAAAAAAGGAGAGAGTTATAAACGATATTTAAAAAGAGTTAAATGGGAATTAGAAGCTCCAAAATGTTTATTAGAAAATAAATTAAACATATCAGTAGATTATTTTGCCTTTCCTTTTGGCGGATATAATAAAGATATTATTAAATTAGCAAAAGAAGTTGGATATAAAGCTCTTTTTAATGTAGATATGGGGCTTCCTAAAATAACAGATAACCAGTATAATTTAAAAAGAATAACCATTAGTGCTAATTATAATTTAAATGTTTTTAAAAAATTAATAACAAAAGGAACTTTTTAAAATGAGTAAAAAGTTATCATATGATGAAATAAAAGAAATTATTAATAAATTAAGTGATAAATATGATGAATATGCTGAAAAACATGGAGCAAGTTTTTTTAATAAAAAGTCTTTTGAAGATAGATATATGTCAGCTTTAAAAAGTGGAATGGAGCTTCAGACATTTATACATTCTGAAGTTGCTTTTTTTGAGGATTTGAAAAAGAAGTTAGAAATAAAGAAAGAGGAAAAAAGGATAAAGACAGAAAAGCCTTTTACAAAAAAGGTGGAAAAATATATAGAGGAACTGGAGAAAAAATGGCAAAAGTATCCTAAATTATTTTTTAAAACAGAAATTCCAGATGAAGCTCAGTTTTTATGCGGGGCATTACAGGAGTTTAATAATAACTGGCTGTCTTTTACAAAGATTATAAGCAGAAAGCAATTGCCGGAAATAAGAGAGTATAACTCATTAACAGAATCTATCCAATTATTTATTTTTTCAACCAGAGGCAAGCTTCCCTATGAAGTGGAAAATTATATGTTTAATATAGACAGGTACGGAATTGAGAAAGCCCATATGCTTTTTCTTAAACAGGCCGCTCTTCTTTTAAAAAAAGTAAAAGGATTTTTAAATAAAATGAAAAAGAAAATGGAGCAGAAAGAAAAGCATGCTGCCAAAGGAAATGGTGATGTAGAGACATTATTACAGGAGGAGTCTTTGTTGAAGACTGAAAAAAAGCTGGAAGGGATTATTAATGATTTTAGATTTACAGAATTGATTTAAATATGGAAATTTTTTTAATTTTTACAGGTAGTTTTATAGTAGCATTATCAGGAGCATTAATGCCGGGGCCTTTGCTGACTGTTACAATTGTACATTCTGTTAAAAAAGGATTTATTGCCGGTCCATTAATTATTCTGGGGCATATGATTCTTGAGCTATCTTTGCTTGTTGGTATTGTCCTGGGGATTCAGAGATTTCTTTTAATGTCTAATATAATAAAAGTTATTTTTATAATAGGAGGTGCGATATTAATAGCCATGGGAATAGATTTTATTATAAACTATAAAAAAAATTTTATTCACACAGAAAAAACCTCTTTTAATAAAGTCTCCTCTAATTCTATTTTAAGCGGTATTTTTGTAAGTTTAGCCAATCCTTACTGGATAATCTGGTGGATTACTATAGGTCTGGGGTATGTTATTAAAGCATTGAAGTACAAATTTTTAGGTATAGCAGTTTTTTTTGCAGGGCATATCCTGGCTGACCTTAGCTGGTATTCCTTTGTTTCATTTACTGTTAGTAAAGGAAGGAAATTTTTAAAAGATAAAGTTTATCATACTATTATTTTAGTGTGTGGGTTTTTATTAGTCTTGTTTGGTATCTGGTTTTTATACGAAGGAATAACTTAAATATTAGTATCCTTCTTCATCTAATTCTTTAAAAGGATCTGAATTTGCTTCATTAATCCAGTCTGAAATAACAAAAGTTTTTATTTTTTCTTTATAGGGAACAATGACTTTTGTAATTCCAGCATTAATAATCATCCGACGGCACATTTTACAGGGTTTGGCTTCAATACTTGTTTTATTATCAAAATCTTCACCATATAAATACAACATAGTATCTTTTATTGAAATGCCTTCTCTAGCAGAATTAATAATTGCATTTGCTTCTGCATGCACAGCACGGCATTTTTCATAATGTGTTCCTGCTGGTATATTTTTTTCCTTGCGATAGCATTTTCCTAAATCAAGGCAGTTTGGAGTGCTTCTTGGTGCTCCATTATATCCTGTAGCCAGTAAAACATTATTTTTAATGATTGCAGCACCAAACCGTCTTCTCAAACAGGTACTTCTTTTAGAAACAACTTTAGCAATTTCAAGCCAATGCAAATCCCATGATGGGCGTTTGTAATTATTTATTTTTGTGTTCATCTTTTTCTCCTTTTAAAAGTTTTATTCGGGCCATTGATTTGATTAACTATTTCAAAAAAAATGTAAAAACAGACCTTTAGGTCTGTTGCTGGATGGATGCATAGCCTGATTAATATAATATTTTAATTCCACATTTCTATAAATATTTTTATTATCAAACTATAAAGAATATTATAAATATGAAATTTCAATATTTTAAGAAAATATTGAAAGCGAAATTATTTATAATATATTATAAATAAAAAAATCTTAAAAATCTTAAAGTGGAGGAAAAAAATGATAGTTACATGTGTTACTGTTTATGTTAAGGAAGAACATATTAATGATTTCATTGAAGCAACAACTTTAAATCATGAAGGTTCCATTAAAGAACCTGGTAATATGCGATTTGATGTACTTCAAAGTTTTAATGACCCGACAAGATTTTTAATTTACGAAGCTTATGAATCAGAAGATACAGCTAAAGCTCATAAACAAACAGAGCATTATTTAAAATGGAGAGAAACAGTTGCTGACTGGATGGCAAAACCGCGTGAGGGCATTTCCCATAAAGTAATCTGTCCTAACGAAAGAAACCAGTGGTCATAAAAAATTAAATTTGATATAGAGAATAATATGAATAAATATAATTCTTTAAAAACATTGGAAAAAATAATAAATTTTCAGTTTATAAAAACTCCTTATCTTTATTTCGGAGCAGGGCAGTTTAATGATATTGAAAGAATTATTCTTAAATTTGGAAAAACTGTTTTAATCCTAACTGGTGCTCATTCTTTTATATCATCTTCTAAATGGGGAGCTCTTACAAAATCTTTAAAAAATAAGTCTATTGATTATTTTCATATAAAAATAGGAGGAGAGCCATCTCCTGATTTAATAGATAATACTGTTGCTGAGTTTCAGAAAAAAAGTATAAATGTTGTCCTCTCTATTGGTGGTGGAAGTGTAATAGATGCCGGCAAAGCAATTTCTGCAATGCTGCCGCAAAATAATTCTGTATTTAATTATCTGGAAGGAGTAGGAAAAGGAATAAAATACAATGGCTTAAAAGTTCCTTTTATTGCTGTGCCAACAACATCAGGAACAGGCAGTGAGGCTACTAAGAATGCATCTTTAAGCAGGGTTGGACAAGATGGTTTTAAAAAATCACTGCGCCATGATAATTTAGTTCCTGACATTGCTGTAATTGATCCGGAATTAATGCTGTCAACTCCTCAGGATATTACTGTTTCCTGCGGAATGGATGCTTTTACACAGTTACTTGAATCTTATGTATCTATAGAATCAACACCTTTAACAGATGCCCTGGCATGGAGTGGTCTAGAGCATTTAAAGGATAATTTGATTTTAGCATGTACATCAGGAGCTGAAAATACCGATGTTAGAGCTGAAATGGCGTATGCTTCTCTTATGTCAGGAATTACTCTTGCAAATGCAAAGTTAGGAGTAGTCCATGGCATGGCTTCTACAATAGGAGGGTGTTTTAATATTCCACATGGTGTAATTTGCGGGACTTTAGTTGGTTCAGCAACAAGGATTAATATAGAACTTTTAAAAAAAGAAAATAATAAATATGCTTTAGAAAAATATGCTAAAGTAGGAGCATTATTATCTGGAAATGATAGTAAAGATATTGATATTTATTGTGAATTACTGGTGAAAAAAATAGATGAATGGACTGAAACATTAAAACTACCTTTATTAAGTAAGTATGGTATGAAACCTTCTGATTTGGACAAAATTGCTGATTTAAGTGGGAATAAAAATAATCCTGTTCAACTTGATAAGAATGAAAGAAAAAACATATTATTAAGGAGAATATAAATGGAAATCACAAAATAAACAATAATAAATAATTTTGAAAAGGCTGTTATTAAACATTTTACAAAAATTGCCGGTGATTTTGGATTAGAATTACAGCAGAATGATCCGGACACATTTTTTATGCTCTCTGATAAGTGTAAAGTTGTGATTTTTTTATACTGGGGAAAGAATGGCAGCACATTTAATATCACAATAAAGTAATATTTCAGGTTTTCTAAAAAACAATATAATATAAATTATGGTGCAATTTATTGCTCATGATGAAGGAATTAATTCTTTAGAATTTTATAAAAGACTAAAGTCTTAACTCCTACACTACAATTTTAGAAAACCTAAAATATTACGTTGATAGCAAGGACAAGCAATCCTGATTATAAAAATATCCCCTCTGATTTTACTAAACCAGATGAATTGGACCATATCGCTGAACAATTCAGAAGTGTTTTAATTGAGTATGGAAGTGATGTTATGAAGGGTGATTTTTCAATTTGGCCAAAAATAAACCAGCATATTAATTCTAAAAAAAAGGAACTTGAAAAAAAGATACAGGCAAGAAAAAGGGAATGACTTGATATTAATTTATAATGCCTAACTATAAACACGTCTCTTTTTATCTTATCCTTTTATTTTTTTATTGTGATTGATTGCTAAGACTTCAGGGATATATAAGTTTTCTGCGTCCTGCAAGCTTTACCTTTGGTTTGTTTTTTTTATCAAATATGTTCATATATTTAAATTAAAATATTTGTTCATAAAATAAAAACAATTTGACATTTTATTTAAAAATACTATATATGCTATAGCTTTTATTTAAAAGGAAAATTAAATGGATAATAAAGACATACCAAAATTAATCGGACAGATCCGCAATAAAATGAATGTTACCCAGGAAGAACTTGCATCAAAATTAGAAGTAGCCTTTTCAACGTTAAACCGTTGGGAAAATGGGAAAATAGTTCCGCAATCAAGACAGAAGCAAAAAATTTTAAAACTTATTGAAGAAATTGATTTAGACAGTGATGAAGAAAATGGGCATCCAAAGAAAAAAAGAAGGACAGCTTCCCGGGATGATGTCTTGAGCACCAAGGCTATGGAACAGATGCTCTGGAAATCTGCCTGCTCCATCAGGGGAGAAAAAGATGCTCCTAAGTTCAAGGACTATATTCTTCCTTTAATTTTTATTAAGCGTTTATCTGATGTATTTGATGATGAAATCATAAGGTTATCTGAAAAATATGGAGATAAAGAGACAGCTTTATCAATAATTGAAGCCGACCCTTCTCTTGTCAGGTTTTATTTACCATCAGAAACCAGATGGAGTATTATCAGCGGTCGTGAATCATATAATTGGCCCAAAGAAAGAAAACCGAAAACACTTGGTGAGCAGTTAACAATAACCATGAGGCAAATTACTAAGGAAAATCCAGACCTAAGCGGTGTGATAGATATTGTGGATTATAATGAAACACGCAATGGAGAAAGGGAAATCAGTGATTCGGCTTTATCCGGGGTCGTTGAAATCTTATCCGATCCCAGATACAGGCTTGGTTTATATGATGTGGAACCTGATTTCCTCGGCAGGGCTTATGAATACCTGCTTCGCAAGTTTGCAGAAGGTCAGGGTCAAAGTGCAGGGGAGTTTTTTACACCTACTGAAGTGGGCTGGCTAATGGCTTATATCATGAGACCGGAACAGGGTGAAGAAGTATATGACTATGCCTGTGGCTCCGCAGGATTATTAATTAAATGCGAATTAGCTCTCTATGAAAGAGAGATGAAAGTTAAAAGGCCATTGCAGTTGTTTGGCCAGGAGTTGACTGGTTCCAGTTTTGCTATTGCCCGTATGAATATGGTTATCCATGATATGGAAGGTGAAATTGTTCGTGGAAATTCCATGACCAATCCCAAATTTAAAGACTCTGATACGGGGTTAAGAAAGTTTGATATTGTTGTAGCCAATCCCATGTGGAACCAGCCGTTTGACAGTACAATTTATGAAAATGATCCGTTTGAACGGTTTGAAACCAGGGGAGGCGTCACTACAGGAAAAGCAGACTGGGCATGGCTTCAGCATACTGCTGTTTCTCTCAAACCTTCAGGCAGAGCTGCTGTAGTCATTGACACCGGTGCTGTAACAATGGGGAGCGGGAGTAAAAACATTGATAAAGAGAAAACAATCCGCAAATGGTTTGTTGATCATGATTTAATTGAAGGAGTGATACTGTTACCGGATAATCTTTTTTATAATACGTCTGCAGCTGGTATTATTATCATTCTGAATAAATTAAAACCAATTAATCGTAAAGGAAAAATTATACTAATCAATGCCAGTAATGAATTTGAAAAGGGTAAACCAAAGAATTATATCCCTGACGATAAGATACAGAAAATCACACAGGCATTCTTTAAATGCGAGGATGCTGAACGGTTTGTAAAAGTCATTACAAACAAAGAAGCCGAAAAGAACGATTATAATCTTTCCCCTTCCAGATATATTGATGTTACAGAAAAAGAGACATACCGCCCCATTCCTGAATTACTCACAGAATTAGACGATCTGGAAAAACAGGAGAAAAAAGTGAATAAAGAGTTAAAGGAAATATTTGAAAAGTTATCTGATCAGATTGTAAAGTTGGAAAATTAAAACCACCCTAAACATGAGGAGATAGATTGGTAAAGAAAAGCAGTAAAAATTTTGTTAAGCAAACATCTGCGTACAACTCAGTATTAAGCAATGTTATTAAATTAATTAATGAGGCCCGAAGATTTACAGCACGTTCGATAAATGCAATTATGACGGCTGCTTACTGGGAAATCGGAAGAAGAATTGTTGAATTTGAGCAAAAGGGTAGGAAAAGAGCCGGATATGGAGAAGAACTGTTAATAAAATTATCTAAAGATCTTACAAAAAAATTTAAAAAAGGTTTCAGTGTGCAAAGTCTTGAAAGAATGCGGTCATTTTATTTATATTATCCAATGAAACAAATTTCCTCAACACTGTTGAGGAAATCTAAAAAGAGATCAACAGTAAAAGTAAAATCCTCAACAGTGTTGAGGAAATCCGATTTAACTATTGAGCAGATAGCACAATGCTTTCCTTTACCTTGGACTGCTTATGTGCAGTTGTTGTATGTGAAAAGTAAACATGCACGTCAGTTTTATGAAGAAGAAGCTATTCGAAATGGCTGGTCAGTTCGCCAGCTCAAACGTCAGATCAATTCCATGTTTTATGAAAGAACAGCTTTATCAAAGAATAAAGCATCAATGCTGAAGAAAGGGGCAAAAGCTAAACCTGAAGATAAAATCATTCCAGAAGAAGAACTAAAAGATCCGTATGTACTTGAATTTTTGAGTCTCAAGGATGAGTATTCTGAATCAGATCTGGAAGAAGCATTAATACGGCATCTGGAAAAATTTTTAATGGAACTGGGTAGTGATTTTGCGTTTATTGGAAGACAGAAGCGGTTACGCATAGGTGATGAGTGGTTTCGTGTGGATTTAATATTTTTTCATCGCAGATTAAAA
The DNA here is from genome assembly GCA_965373035.1 of uncultured bacterium. Lineage (GTDB taxonomy): Bacteria > Spirochaetota > JAHITG01 > JAHITG01 > JAHITG01 > CBDVEP01. Next base: position 25,627 of record CBDVEP010000005.1, on the reverse strand, counting down.
TGTTTGGTTATTATTGATTTAAAGATAGGAAAATTCACTCATGCAGATGCCGGACAAATGAATATGTATTTAAATTATGCACAGGAGCACTGGACAAGGCCGGATGAAAATTTGCCTGTAGGGTTGATTCTTTGTGCACAGAAAAATGAGGCTGTAGCAAAATATACATTGAAAGGATTGTCCAATAAAGTCCTGATCGCGGAATACAAAACTATCCTGCCGGATGAAAAACTGATTGAGCAGGAATTAAATAAGACAAGAAAATTGCTGGAAGGAAGGAAAGGATAAATGAGTTTTTTAAATAATTTACCAGAGAATTGGAATATATTTAATTTGGATGATGAAAGAGTTTCTGAAATTATTATGGGACAATCACCTCCTTCAACATCTTATAATACCTCTGGATTAGGTCTTCCCTTTTTTCAAGGAAAAACTGATTTTGGAATGCTTTATCCGACAGTTCGAAAATGGTGTTCAGCACCGATAAAAACAGCTAAAAAAAATGATATATTAATGTCAGTTCGCGCTCCGGTTGGAGATGTTAATATTTGTCAGGAAGAAAGCTGTATTGGCAGAGGTATAACGGCTATAAGAAGCAAGGCTTTGTGTGATTATAAATATTTATTTTATCATTTGATTTCACAAAAGGATAAAATAGATAGTTATGGGACAGGAGCAATATTTAAAAGTATAAATAAAACTATATTATCAAAATTAAAGATTGTATTCCCCCCTCCCCCTGAACAAAAGAAAATCGCTTCAATATTATTTAAAATTCAGCAAGCCATTGAATTGCAGGATAAAATTATAGAAAAAACAAAAGAATTAAAAAAATCAACAATGGAATTTTTATTCACCCATGGACTACGGGGCGAAAAAATAAAACAAACTGAAATCGGGCCTATCCCAGAGAGCTGGGAAATCACTAAAATTAAAAATTATTATACTTTTACTAAAAAACCTAAAGATTTAAATTATAAAAAATATAAAAAAATCGCCTTTATTCCTATGGAGCTTATTTCTAATATTGGTATTTTTTCTGAAAGATATATTTTTAAAGAATCATCTAATATATCAAGCGGTACATATTTTGAGGAGGGTAATTTATTATTATCTAAAATTACTCCGTGTTTTGAAAATGAAAAACAATGTATCCCCTTAAATATTCCAAGTGGATTCGGAATGGCAACGACTGAAGTAATACCAATAAAAGATTTTCCTAATAAAAGTAATATAGCTTATTTATTTTATTATTTATTAAAACCAAATGTCAGAAATCATATTGCAAGTAAAATGGAAGGAGCAACAGGACGTCAGCGTGTTCCAACTAAAGTTATTAAGGAATTAAATATACCATTTCCTCCTCTTCCTGAACAAGAGAACATTACTAATATTTTTCTTTTAATTGATCAAAAAATAAAAAAAGATGAATTAAAAAAAAATATATTACAAAACCTATTCAACTCAATGTTAAATAAACTAATGCAAGGTAAAATTAATACAAATTCTATTGATATAAAATCAATAGTTAATTAGGAGGTTTTAAATGGGAACAAAGAAAGTAAAATATAATCAACAAGGAATTGAAAAATTACCAAATGATAAACCTGTGTTATATCGTGTTCAAACAAATAGTGGGAATACAAATTATATTGGTATAGCAAAGAAAGGTCGAGTAAGAGAACGAATTGAAGAACATTTAGGTGAAATACCAGGTGCTACTGTGAAAATTAAGCAATTTAGTAAGATAAATGAAGCACAGCAAAAAGAGATAAATGTTATAAAACGAGAGCAGCCAAAATATAATAAACAAGGAAAATAAATTAGTATTTTAATAATATTGTTGGATGTTAAGCCCTCAGACATAGGATTCAAAGAATCGGCTGTACAGAAACTATTTATTAAGTATACAACTTAGATTATATGAACTTATATTGCTTCTGTGGAAGCAATGATTTTATACAGAAGTGTAGAAGTATTGAAAATATATAGTGTAAAAGGATTAATGCAATGAAAGAAAAATTAAATGGTGAAGTAATTATTTACAAACAAAAGGGCAGTCAGGTCAGTCTTGAAGTTCAATTACAGGAAGATACTGTATGGTTAGATCTTAACCGGATAGCTAAACTGTTTCAACGGGATAAATCAGTAATTTCAAGGCATATTAATAATATATATAAAAACAAAGAGCTTATAAGAAGTTCAACTGTTGCAAAATATGCAACAGTTGAAAAAGAAGGGAACAGGGAAGTAACACGTAATATTGAGTTTTATAACCTGGATATGATTATTTCTATAGGGTATAGAGTCAATTCAAAACGTGGTATTCAGTTTAGAATTTGGGCATCCCGGGTATTAAAGGATCATATTATTAAGGGTTATTCTATTAATGAAAAGAGATTAAAAGAACAAAATGCTAATTTAATTGAATTACAAAAAACAGCTAATTTAATGCGAAAATTACTTCAAGCTAAAGATATCTCCCATGATGAGGCAAAAGGTTTATTGCATGTTATTACTGATTATTCTTATGCCTTGACAATCTTAGACCAGTATGATCATCAGAAATTAATAATTAAAGGAGTTACTAAAAGAAAAGAAGTAAAAATTACTTATGAATCAGCAAAAGAATCTATTAACAGGCTTGGTGAATTTTTAAAAAAGAAAGAAAAATCAATTGGACTATTTGGTATTGAAAAAGATAATTCTTTTAAAAGTTCTTTAGGTGCAATTTATCAGACTTTTGATGGGAAATCACTTTATCCAAGTTTGGAAGAAAGAGCAGCTCATCTTATATATTTTATTACTAAAAATCATTCATTTGTGGATGGGAATAAACGTATTGCTGCTTTTATTTTTATATGGTATTTGGATAAAAACAGCATTTTATATAATAAAGATGGAATAAAGAGAATAGGAGATAATGCCCTGGTTGCGTTAACACTAATGATAGCAGAAAGTAATCCTAAAGATAAAGAAATTATTATAAAAGTAATTATAAATTTAATTAATAAAAATAATTAAAGGAGCAAAAATGCCTCCATACATAGGATCAGAAGAATCATCTGTACAGAATCCGCTTATTAAGTATGCGGTTCAGATTGAATGGACTTATATTACTCCAGCGGATGCACTTACCTTTCGCAAAGGAGAAGGCGGATTATTATTTAACCGTGTTTTAGAAGAGAAACTGATTAAATTTAATCCTGATTTTATTAATTCGGATAATGTTAATCAGATTATCCAAAAGATTGAAACTGTCAGTAATAATATTGAAGGCAATGCGGAAATTTTAAAATGGATTCGGGGAGAGAAACCGATTTTTGATCCGCAGGAAAAAAGAAATCGCAATGTGAAAACTGTTGATTTTGATGATTTTACAAACAATAATTTTCATGTCACTGATGAATGGTCATACACTAATGGTAGGGAAACCAATCGTGCTGATATTATGTTCCTTATAAATGGAATTCCTGTTGCTATTGTTGAAACAAAAAGCGCACATAAAGAAAAAGGTATTGAAAAAGGATTAATACAAATTCGGGAATATCACCATGAAACACCGGAAATGTGTACCATGCCCCAGATTTTTGATATTACCCATGTCATAGATTTTTATTATGGTGTTACATGGAATCTTGCGCGAATTAATCTTTTTAACTGGAAAGATGAAGAAGCTGGTAATTATGAAAAGAAAGTGAAACATTTCTTTAACAGAGCCCGTTTTTTAAGAATGCTTAAAGAATGGATTCTTTTTTTTATTAAAGATGATGAACTGCAAAAAACAGTTCTCCGTCAGCATCAGTTGCGGGCTGTTGAAAAAATTGTTAACCGCTGTTTTGATAAAACTAAAAAGACTGGTTTGATCTGGCATACCCAGGGTTCAGGAAAAACATTTACTATGATCACATCAGCCCGTCAGATACTTGAGAAGAAAGATGTATTTGGGAAATCAACTGTTCTGCTTATGATTGACCGGAATGAACTGGAAGGACAGCTTTCAAAATGGGTGGATAGAATACTGGGCGAATTGAATTCTCTTGATATTAAAATCGAACAAGCCGCAAGTAAAAAACGCTTACAGGAATTATTAAAATCCGACTTCCGTGGATTAATTATTACCATGATTTATAAATTTGACAGTATTCCAAAAAATATTAATACCAGGGATAATATATTTATATTAATTGATGAAGCGCATAGAACTATGGGAGGTGACCTGGGTAATTATTTATTAGGGGCACTTCCTAATGCAAAAACAATTGGATTTATAGGTACTCCTATTGATAAAACAGCGTATGGCAAGGGTACTTTTAAAATATTCGGTAAAGAAGATGATAAGGGATATCTGGATAAATATTTAATTGCAGAATCAATTGAAGACGGCACTACTGTTCCTTTAAAATATTCTCTAACCCCCAGTGAAATCAGAGTTGACTCGGAATTGCTGGAGCAGGAATTTTTAAACCTTGCTGAATCAGAAGGTATCAGTGATGTTGATGAGCTGAATAATATTCTTGAAAAAGCTGTTAATCTGAAAGCGTTTCTGAAATCCCATGAAAGAATAGATAAGGTTGCTTGTTTTGTTGCTAAACATTTTAAAGAAAATGTTGAACCTTTGGGGTATAAAGCTTTTTTGGTAGGTGTTGATCGCGAAGCTTGTGCTCTTTATAAGCAGGCTCTGGATAAGGTTTTGCCTTCGGAATATTCTGTTCCTGTGTATTCTCAAGCTCAGCATGACAGTGAGAGATATCCCTTAGTCTATAAATATCAGATAAATCCTGTTGAAGAAAAAAAAGTCAGAAAATTATTCCTTAAACCGGATACTATGCCTAAAATTTTTATTGTAACTGATAAACTGCTTACAGGATTTGATGCTCCGATTTTATATTGTATATATCTTGATAAACCAATGCGGGATCATGTTCTGCTGCAGGCTATTGCCCGTGTTAATCGTCCATATATACAATCAAATGACATAAAAAAGCTCTGCGGACTTGTAGTTGATTTTGTGGGAATATTCAGCAAACTGGAAAAAGCATTGGCTTTTGATTCAGATATTGTTAAAGGTGTAATAGAAAATATCGAGCTTATTTTTAAACGATTTAATGATATTATGAATACCACAGCAAAGGAGTATCTTAAGTTATTCAAAGGGACTATGGATGATAAGGCTGTTGAAAAAGCAATTGATGCTTTTACAGATAAAGAAAAACGGGAAGAGTTTTTTAAGTTTTATAAAGAGATTAATATGTATTATGAAATACTTTCCCCTTCCCCCAAGCTGAGAGATCATATTAATAACTTTAAGAACTTAACATATTTATACCAGATTATCAGGAATGCTTATAAAAAAAGAACAGTTTTTTATGATGATATTGCAGTGAAAACTACATTATTAATAAAGGATAATGCTGAAATTTATGGTGTTAAAAAATTTACTAAGCAGGTATTAATAGATGAAAATGTTCTGAAATCCATTAAAGAGAGTAATTCATCAGATAATTCTAAAATAATTAATCTGGTAAACAGTATCAGAGATGCTGTTCTCAAGGATGGTGATGATGCTCCTTATTTAAAATCTATTGGTGAGAGGGCAGAATCAATTCTTGAGTATTATGATGATCGTCAGATTTCCACGAAAGAAGCTCTTAAGAAAATTGAAGAATTGATAAATGAAGCGATCTCTGCCCGAAAAGAAGAACAGGAAACAGGTTTTGATATTAATACTTTTTCCATTTATTGGATTTTAAAAAAGGAAAACATTAAAGATATAAAAGATTATGCCCAGGCAATAAATAATGTTTTATTAAAATTTCCAAATTATATGTATAATAAAGAAGAGTTACGCCAATTAAAAGCAGAATTATATAAATATTTACTCCCTGTAGCTGGTAAAGATAATATGGTTGATATAGTTGATATTGTTGATAAAATTTTAAAGATAAATAAAAATGGAAAAACAAAATATAATAAATAAAAGCTCAATACAAACAAGAGATCAGTTTGTCCGGGAAGTAAGAAAATGGGCAGGGATTATAAATGTAAATCCCCGGCAGATAAGAGTTCAAAAGATGACACGCAAATGGGCATCCTGTTCTTCTAAAAAATGGGTCAGTTTTAATATTGATCTGTTAAAAATGCCGAAAGCTTTTCAAAAATTTGTTATCATACATGAATTACTGCATTACTATTCTCCTTTTTGTTTTCGACTTTAATTAATTGAACTATTTCCTTTTTTAAATTTGGCAATTTATTTTTATTACATCCCAGACAATATTATAATCAACACAAAATAATGATGAATAATTTTATCCCTTAATCCTACTAATTTTTTCCATTCAATTTTTTTATGAATATTTTTAAAATTACTAGAAATATTTTTTGACGCTTCCCCTATTATTTCTAAACTTCTGGCAAATGCTCTTTCTAAAGTGGAATTTTTTATTAAATCATTGTATGTCAGATTTATAGATTCATTTATTAAATAATTAATTTCATCTAGAATATGTTGTAAATATATTTTATTTTGCTTCATACCATTCAACATCTTTAAGAATAATCGGTTTCATATATGGACTTAACCCTTTTTCAGTGACAAGGTCTACTTGTTTATGATAAATTTTTTCTAAAGCAAATAATAATTCCATAAAATCATCAAAATTCGTATTTTCAAAATCAACTAAAAAATCAATATCATTTGTTTTATTATTATCATTTTTTAACATAGAACCGAATAAACCAATTTTTCGCACATGATATTTTTTTAATATATCATTATTTAATTGCAATATTTTAAAAATATTTTTTTTGTTTAAAGGTTTATTTTTCATAGTATCAATAATATAATGAATCCTTATTAAAAATCAATAAAAATCTAAAGACAAGGTATTATTTTTGCATAAAATTTTACTTTGACAATGTAATAAATAATATTATATCTTGTATAATTTTTAAGGATATTAATATTGAAAATAACAAAAAAAGATTTAGAAATTATTTTACAGGAAGGTGAGGGCCAGACCATTGAGTTTTTCAGGCATTAGAAAGATGAAACAATGAATGAATATAAATTAAACCCTCTTCATTAGTTTTTAAAGGAGGTCAATTATGATAAAAGTTATTAAAACAGAAAGAGAATACAATAAGGCTCTTGAAATGGCTGAAAAATTAATTGACAAAGACCCACTTCCTGGAACTGAAGATGCTGATAAGCTTGAATTATTAACTCTTCTTATTGAAAAATATGAAGATGCACATTATAAAATTAACCTTCCGGATTCTATTGAAGCTTTAAAATTCAGAATGGAACAACAGGGATTAACCCATAAAGACCTAATTCCTTATATTGGCAGTAGGAGTAAAGTTTCAGAAATATTAAACAGGAAAAGGTCATTATCATTAAAAATGATGCGTGCTTTGAATAGGAATTTAGGAATTCCGGCAGAAATATTACTCCGGGAAAATGCTTCTATCTTAGAAGAAGATACTAATATCGACTGGCAGAAGTTTCCTATCACAGAAATGGTAAAGCGTAGATTATTTTCAAATTTTACTGGCACTGTTACTCAGGCAAAGGAAAAAGCAGAGGAATTAATGAGAGTATTTTTTCAGAATATAGGTGTTAGTAAGATACAACCGGCTTTATATAGAAAAAATATACGAACATGTTCTTCCATGGATGAATATGCTTTATTTGTATGGTGTGTTATAGTAGAAAACAAAGCAGAAAAAACCTTACTTCCTAACAGTTATAAACAGGGCACTATTAATAACGACTTTTTGAAAAAACTTGTTGGTTTGAGTTATTTTAAAGAAGGGGCACGACTGGCAAAAGAATTTTTAGAAAAAAATGGAATTCATTTAATAATTGAACCACATTTTAAAAAAATATATTTAGATGGGGCTGCTATATGGAATAAGAATGGAAATCCTATTGCTGCTCTTACTATACGTTATGATCGTATTGATAACTTCTGGTTTTCCTTATGTCATGAGTTAGCTCATATTGCACTGCATCTTGATAAGGAGCAATCAGAAGATCCATTTTTTGATAATCTTGAAGTTGAAGGAAATGACCTGGAAAAACAAGCAGATCAACAGACAAGAGATTGGTTGATCCCTCGAAAAGAATGGAAAAATTCAAATGTATTAGAATATTCAACACCTGTATATATTAAAGAATTAGCTGAAAAATTAAAGATCCATCCGGCAATTATTGCAGGACGAATTCAGCACGAAAAAAAGAACTATCGTATTTTAAGTCAAATGGTTGGGCAGGGAGAAGTGAGAGTACAGTTTAATTAAAATCAGGAATTAAAAATTTTTATTAAATTTTTCCAATTTAGCGATAACCTGAAAGAGCATGTACCATTATCCGTTACCGTTAGTTACTATTTGTATGAACTTATACACTTTCATAAGAATTTTACAGGGTTGCCATCCAAATATACGTCCCAAAAAAATAAATCATATTTTGACTTTATATCCGTAAATATTATATTTATTTAGATTATAAAAGGAGATGTTTTGCAAATATCTGAAAAAGATTTAGAAATTATTTTACAGGAAGGTGAGGGCCAAACCATTGAGTTTAAAGAATCATTTACTCTTGCAATTTCAAAAGAAATTGTTGCTATGGCTAATGCCATTGGAGGAAGAATTTTTCTTGGAATAGATGATAATAATACCATAAGGGGAATAAAAGCAACTAATGAGCTTAAATCTAAAATTATAGATTTAGCAAAAAATTGTGATCCTTCTATACATGTAAATCTTCAGGTATTTGAAAATATTTTGATTATTGATGTCCCGGCAGGATTAAATAAACCTTACCAATGTAAAGATGGATTCTTTTTACGACAGGGAACGAATTCACAAAAATTAACAAGAGATCAGATAATAGAATTTCTTCAGAATGAAAAACAGATTAAATTTGATTTACAAATTAATAAAAATTTTTCCTATCCAAAAGACTTTAATAAAGAAGCATGGAAAGAATATATTGAAGCAGTTGGAATTCATTCCAAATCTAAGACAGAAGATATATTAATAAATTTAGGAATTGCACAATTAAACCATGGAAAATTATTATTTAATAATGCTGGTGTTTTGTTTTTTGCAAAAAATCCTGATAAATTTTTCAGACATTCATATATAGATATGGTTGTATTTAAAGGAACGGATCGAGTTGATGTTATTGATAGAAAAATATTCAACAATGGTTTATTTGAAAATTTCAATAAAGCCCGTGTATATCTCCAGGAACATCTCAATGTTCGCTATGAGTACAGGGAAGACTGGAAGCGGGAAAATATTTATGAACTTCCATTAGATGCATTGCGGGAAGCTGTTGCTAATGCTTTCATGCATAGAGACTATTTTATTACCGGAGCCAATATTTGTGTGAGTATATTTGATGATCGTGTTGAAATAACCAGCCCTGGAGGATTGCCAAAACCATTAACTAAAAAAGACCTTGGGAAATTAAGTATACGCAGGAATGAAATTATAGCAGATTTATTTTCTCGATTAGAATATATAGAAAAGCTTGGAACCGGTATTAAAAAAATGAAACAATGGATGAAAAAATATGAATTAAAACCACCAAAGATAGAAACCACCGGAATTTTCACTATAACATTTTACCGTCATGTCGCTAAAAATGTCGCTAAAATGTCGCTAAAAGATGTCCCTGAAATGTCGCTGAAAAATGTCCCTAAAAAACAACGACAGAAATATATTTTAGATAAGATTAAATCAAAAGAGCCATTTACTTTGATAACTTTAGCAAAAGAATTAAATTCAACTAAACGAACAATTGATAGAGATATTGAAGATTTAAAACAGAAAAAAACAATCAAATTCATTGGTTCAAAACGAAGCGGGCATTATGCGATAATAAAGTAATATATTTTTGCAAGAATATTTATGATTTTAAATTGGAATATAATAAAAGATGGCGAAACCTTTCAGTCTTTGATGAATACTCTTATTATTTTTGATGACCATAAAGCAAAAATATTTGGTCGGAAAGGAAAGGATTCTGCTATTGATGCAAGCTCAGGTGATGGGAAAATTATTTTTCAACATAAATTACGCGCTACTCCTAGTGAAATCATCAGTGCTGCTTTAGATGATTTAGAGCAAATTAAAAAATATAGAAAAAATAAAACGGATCCAAATTATTCATTATGGAAAGATATAAAAAAATGGTGTTTAACAACAAATGTAGCTTTCAACCCCAATGATTTAAAAAAATGGGAAGAAAAAGTTATTCCGGCTTTTAAAAATGAAGGATTTGATGAAATTAAAATATGGTATAAAAGCATAATCGAATCAAAATTAATTAATTATCCTGAAATTACTAATGCATTCTTTGAAGGAAGAAATAGAATTTTTCTTAGTTTACCTGAAATAGAATACATATTTAAACAGAAAAAATTTTCTAAATATGGTTTAGATATCGATTTTATAGGAAGACAAAAAGATTTTGAGAAAGTTGAAAAATTCATTGGATCTGATAATAAATATATATTACCAATACATGGAAGTGGGGGAGTTGGTAAAACCCGATTTATTTTTGAAGCATCTAAAAAAAATTTAGAAAATCAATGGGGTGATGTTTATTGGGTTAATATAGAAGAAATGGAAAGCAGTAATAACTGGTCTAATACACTGGTACCCGGAAGAAAAACGCTATTAATACTAGATGAACCAACAGAGCCAAATTTATTAATTAGCTTATTTGAGCGAATTTCATTACAGTCTATTAATACTACCTGTTGGAAAGCTATTATTATTACTCGCACACCTAAAGATCCTGTAATTAATATCCTAAGAGATGCGAAACATACAATTATAGCCCCTGAAATAATTATAGAACCTTTAATTCAAGAAAAAGCAGATACCCTTATAGATAGACTAATTAACATATTTAATCTTGAAAATATTCAGTCTGAAAATATGAAGCGATTAAAAAGTTTTATATCAAAACAATGCAAGAATTACCCTATTTGGATTATCTTTATAATGTATTTATTAAAAGAAAAAAGAAATAATTTTGATCCCCCTAAGGATGAATGGGGATTGGCAAAATTATATTTAAATGAAGTCCTGCAATATTTTCCTGAAAAATACTGTAGTAAACCGCAGTTTAATAAAATTATTCAATGGTTAGCTTTATATCAACCTTTGAATGTGGAGGATGTTAATTTATTAAGATTTATAAAAGAAGATACTAAGATGATGACCGAGAAGAATGTATTAAGTTCTTTAGATAATTTATTACAACGAGGATTTATTAATAAACGTGGGAGGCTGCTAGAAATAAATCCTGATGTAATTCGAGATTACATACTTAGAAATTGGTTATTGCAAGATAAATTCAATAGCAATAAATTTGAGCCTAGTAGCGAATGTGATAAAATAGTTGATTTTTTATTGTCAGAAAAAAGTATTCCTAATCCAGAAAAAGTTATAAAAAGCTTAACAAGAATTGAACTTGATATGAAATTCAATAAAGAAGAAATAGATATTATTACACCTTTAATTATAAAGATAAGAAGTATAATAAAAACTGAAAATATATTAGTTATAAATAAAATTCGAGAAGTAGCATCATTATTTGCCCCTTCAAGGATTATTGAATTCTGTGAGATTTCAAAATTAATTAGAGAAACAAAAAAAGATTCAGTTCCGACAGATAATCCATTTTTTAAAGAATATCAGGTATCCCATAAAGATGCAATATTAGAATTATCATGGAATATATTTGAAATAGCTCAATATGCAAAAAATGATGATGAATCTAATGCCATAATTAATGAAATGATAGAACTAGTTAAATATGAGGGTAAATTAAATGATAAAGAATTAGGCTATTTTAGAAATGATGGTAAAAGAGCATTAAGTTTATTACCTCGTATTATAATAGGCGAACCTGGATTTATTGTAAGATACGACCAATTAGCTTATGAAAAAGTAAAAATATACATGGATAGGTTAAAATCAGATAAGCAAATTCAAGCTGAAGAACAAGCTGTTTTAGAAGCTATTTTAGAACCACTTATTTCTATTGAACGAATGGTAACTACTTCTGAAGGCAATCAATTTGTTTTTCATAAAAGAAAAATAAATCTTGAAGGTCAAGAAGCAAGCATTCGGAATGAAATAAAAGAATATTTATGGAGAGTTGTGGAAGATGAAAATATTCATATAGACAATAAAATTTTTGCTTGGAAATTATTAGAAGAAACACATGTTAGTGCAAACAGAAGTGGTTGGGAAGGAGAATTAAAAGATGATCTTATAAGAGTTAAAAAACTAATTGAGAAAAAAGAGTTATCGCTAGAAGAATTACAAAAAGCAAAAGAAATATGGAATTGGCATCTGCAATTTGATAAGGAGAAAAGACCTGAATTTTATCGACTTGCTGAAGATTGCAAAAAAATATATTTAACTTATGATGATAATAAAGTTGAAAAATATTCGAAAATATTTTCATTTGAATCTGATATTGAAGTTATTAAGAAAAATGCTAAAAGTATTGCTGATGAACTTATCCAAAAAAAATCAAGTAATGAAATTAAAAAATTTATTGACTGGTCAATACGATTCGTAAGCGATGATAAATTTTGGTTTGGTATTCAACATGTCGCTTTTTACTTAGGTCAAGATGTTTATACTGATCCTAATATTCAAGAATATATAAAAAATATAATTCAGGACTCAAATAGTTCACAGCAACATCGGTCTTTTGCTTTGGCAATTTTATCAGAATGGTTAAGAAAATTACGCTTTGATAATAAAGATGCTGAATTAAATGAAGTACTTGAAAATCATCTTTTATCTTGTCCATCTGATGAAAATAAAAGGTTATTAATTGTTAATGTCTATAATAAAATCCGTCCGGATCGTTTTGGAAAAGCTAAAGATGTCGAACTTAATATTCTTGAAAAATATTCTATACCAATTGTTCAATCTGTAACTTATTCAACTAATTTATTTAACATATTAGGCTCTATGTTTGATATCGATTTTAATAGGATAAAAAAAATAATTGAACAATGTTTTAAGGAATTACCTTCTGATAAAATAACAAGTTGCTATTCTTCTTTAATTGATGGAATTCATTTCCGTTTGATATTTAAAGAAGAATTTCCTGTTTCTTTTGGTAAACAAGAAGTGCATTGGATTTTAGATCAATTAGTTATGACCCCTGATTTAGATAATTTAGGTGATCATGTGGAATGGATATTAAATGATTTTTTTCAATATTCCGAAAAATTACCCTTAGAATGGTTACTTGAATTTATTAAAACAAGATTAAATTTAAATAAAGAAAAACCTGATATTTATTCAAATAAAATTATTCCCTGGACATTTAAAATATATAAATTTATTCAGATTATTTCAGAAAATGATAAAGAGGATGTTGATAAAAAAGGAACATTAAAAAGTCTGCTGGGATATAATTTAAATAATAATCTTCTAAGTTATGAGCTTCCTGATTTAATGATAGATATTGATCCAAACGGATTAATGTTACCTGAATTACTATTAGAGGAAATTCATCAGGCTATATCAGAAAACAATTTGGATAAAATCATCCCTTGGTCAAAATATGCTGGACAATATCAGGATAATAAAGACATTTGGTGTAAATTATCAAAACCAATATTGGATTTTGCAATAGAGAAATGTGGTGAAGAACAACGCAAACGATTATATTCATCACTATATTCCAAGGTACATGAAATAGAATCATGGTGGGGCTTTCCTGATGAATTACATTCTCACTATCAGGAGAAAGTGAATAAAGCACAGAAAGATTATGATAATGAAAAAGACTCTTCATTTAAATCATATTTTAAGTGGTGTTTAGATGGTGCTGAGGCAGAAAAGAGAATAGCAGAAAGAAAAATAGAGGAAAATGAATGATGGAATTTCCTTTGGATAAAAATATAAATGCCTATATAACATTTTTTAATGAAATTTACGAAAAGATAATAAAAAACAATGATCCAGAATTATTAAAAAAATTTAGTGTAAAACATATATTAAATACAATTATTCCAGGTTTGAGTCGAAGAAATGAGACCATAAAATTTGCTAATTCCATAAAGGATAGTAGAAAAGGAAAAGACAATGAGATTTTGATTTGGGATGATAAGTATATTTATGAAGAAATTAGATTTATAGCTCTTAGTTCATTATTAGCCGCTTGTTGTGGTGTTTATGATAACATTAATTATGTATGTAGAAATTTATTAAAAAATAATTCTAATATTTCCGACAGAAAAACAATGACAGATTCCATCTTGGAATTTTCTGATTTAAACAACCATAAAAGTGAGTTGGATAAAATTAAATCTAAATATGGATTTGCTTTAGCATTATTTTATTCTATTCGCCATAATATATTTCATCGATTACACCTTATTGGAGGTCGTGTAAATAAATTTGAAACAAAAAATATATCAGATGGTTATGATTGTCCTCGGAGTGCATTAATAGAATTAAAAAATAAGTGTTTCAAAGTATATAAAGTAGGGCCTGAATTATGTTGTAATGATAAATTATTAAATGCTTTTAATAGTGATGGAAAATGTTTTTTAGCTTTACTAGAAATACTAATTAATGATATTGATTTATGTATTGGGGAATTTATCAATTATTCAGTAAGTTTATATAAATAGAAAATCTAACGGTCTTTTAGACAGTCTTGTTTATTTTATTTATAAAATAAATGTTATAAAAATATTGAAATTTAACATAGAAAAGTATATTATTTAGCAGAGCAGTATAAAATAAAACCTCCCATATGCATCCCAAATAATAATTTTGAGGATTCGAGAGAGGTTTTTCATGTAAATATTCGTTTAACCCGTATTCGTAAAACAGTACTGCTAATTGCTGGTTTGAGTTTCATAACTCGGACCTCTATTTATGGTTCGGGCCTAAGAAACCCGAACCAGCGAACAGGTTAAACGAATATTTACGTTTTTCAGGTATATTTATTTATACATTATAAATTATACAGGAGAGGTGCGAGAGTGGTTGAATCGGGCGGTCTCGAAAACCGCTGTACTTTCGGGTACCGAGGGTTCGAATCCCTCCCTCTCCGCCATCTAATACAGTTATCAAAACCATCAGGTGGCAATGTATCAAGTGGCATGGAGTAAAAATTTAGTCGTATTTTGTCATTATTTATGTCAAATTGAGAATTAAGGATATGAAAAAATACAGAATATTTATCAGTAGTGTTCAAAAGGAATTAAAGCAAGAACGATGGGCTGTTAAGGAATTTATCAGCAGTGATGCCCTTTTGCGGAAGCATTTTGATGCATTCCTTTTTGAGGAGCTACCAGCGACAAGTAAATCTGCAAATGCTACTTATTTAAAAGAAGTAGATGCGTCTGATATTTATCTTGGAATACTGGGCAATGAATACGGTCTTCGGGGTACCGATGGTTTTTCTGCAACCGAGAGAGAATTTAACAGAGCAGTTAAAGAAGGAAAGGAAATATTAATTTTCATAAAGGGTAAGGACGATGCAAAACGGGATAAAAAATTAAATGTCTTATTAAATAAAGTTAAGGCGTATGACAGTGGTTATATTTATAAACGGTTCAATAACATCGCAGAGCTGAAGAAGAGCATTTATAACAGTCTGATAGAATATCTTGAAACCAAAGGTGTGATTAGCGGAGTGCCATTTGATTCAAGAGTAGGAGAGGATACCACCTATAAAAATGTAAATGAAAAACTGGTAAAAGATTTTCTGGCAAATAGAGCCATAAAATCAAAGGTTGCGGTTCCTGAAACATCCATAAAAGATTTTTTTGTTGAAACTATCAAGGTAGTAAAAGTTATAAATGGTACACTTAAACCGACAAATACAGCTGTCTTGTTTTTTTGTAACGATCCGCAGGACTTTATCTCACAAAGCACAGTCAAAATTGCGAGATATAGAGGAACTACCCGTATAGAATTCCTTGATTCGCAGGAATTGGAAGGTCCTTTTTATAAGATTCTTGAAGATGTGGAAACTTTTTTTAAGAGAAATACTCGCATGGCGAACAAAATCGTTGAATGGAAACGGGTTGATATTCCTGAATATCCATTCAAAGCCATAAGAGAAGGCGTAATCAATGCTATGGCACATAGAGATTATAACCGCAGAGGAGCCAAATATCCAGATAGATATTTTTAATGACAGGGTAGAGATAACCAGTCCGGGAGGACTTTTGCCGGGGCTTAATATAAAACGTTTGGAAGGAGTTCATGAGACAAGGAATAAGGAAATTTGCAAGATATTCCATGAAACAAAGGACATGGAGAAATATGGAACAGGTATCCGTAAAATGAATGACTGGATGGTTGAGCATGGGTTAAAACCACCTGTTATTAGTCAACCGGGAGATTTTTTCAGGATTACCTTCTATGGCCCTGGAGATAAGATTTTGGATTTGGTACCCAGCATTCCCAAAGAGAGACAAACGGATTTGAAGGAATTGGGGTTGAATAAAAGGCAGGTAGAAGCATTAAGATTGATGGTTAATGAAAATAAAATTTTTACAAACACCTTATACCAAAGAATCTTCAGAGTGGCAAGAAGAACTGCATTAAGAGATCTTCAGGGTCTTGTTGAAATGCAACAGGCAAAAATGATAGGCGTTGGTAAAGGTGCAAAATATAAGGCTGGATAGTATGACGCATATATCAAAAATATGGCGCATAAAATGGCGCATATTTGTTTGGCGCAAATCAGGAGAAAATGGCGTATAAAATGGCGTATAAAAAAAGAGTGTCTTACTCTGACACTACACTACTATGACAGCGATACAGGACATTTTAAGACATGCTTATGGGACACTGGCGTGATACTTAGACACAAGTTGTTTTTTACCCTGAGGGGGGGGGGGCTTATAATAATGCGGAACTTGAAGGAGTTCTGTAAATAATGGTTTTGATGAGTGTCGCTGGCTCTCCGATTCTGGCTTATTAGGATATTAGTTTATTGGTAATTGGTTTTACTTATTATATGTTTTGTTATAAGTTCTAACTTACTGATGCTTTTTTTATTAATTTTCGGAACTTTATTGTTGTTTTTTTGTCTAATAATATGAAACAAACATAAGGAGGAAATTAAGATGAATAAATATAACAACCCTTTAAAATCATTTTGTTTTAAATTTCTTGTAGTATTTATGTCATTATCTTTTGTCTCAGGAATTATTTACTTTAAAGAATCTAAAAAAGGGGGTAATATAAAAAGACAGAGTAAGCCAAAAGAAAAAGTTCAGCAGCTTGTTATGTTTATGAATTATCCTTATCAGATTTATTCCAATGACCCTACTAAAATTCATGTTACTTTATTTAAACCTGATTTTAAACCTGCAAAAGGGGCAAAAGTTAGTGTTAACAAAAAATTTGTCGGCAAAACTGATAAAAACGGAGTACTGATCTTTGATTATAAGCCAGGAAGCAGACAGAGTCATACTCTTGTTGCAACTTTAAAAGAAGGGAAAAAGGTTTATAAAGTATATAAAACCTTTTCATGTAATTCCCGTACTGTTAGTTTTAAAGCAGACAAGTTATATGTTTATACTGACCGTGGAGTTTATAACCCTGGGCAGGATATACTGGTGCGTCTTCTTACCTGGCAGCTTAAAGGTGAATATTCTGCTGTGCCGAATGCAAAGGTGCAGTTATTATTTCAGGATAATAATGGAAAAGTATATTCAGGGGAACATGTCAAAACAGATGAATTTGGTGTGGGAGTTGCAAAATTATCATTGCCTGAGAATATGCCTGAAGGGGATTATGAACTTGTTGTTTTGTATAAAAAAGCCAGGGAAACAGCTTCTATCAGGGTTAAACGCTTTGTTCCTCCTGTTATTAATATTAAACATAATCTTAAAAGATATCTTACTGATGCACAAAAACAATTAAATGTTGAGGTTAAATTAAGCTATTTTACAGGTGGAAAAATAAAGTCTTCAAAACTCATTTTTTCTGTTCTTACTTATGATAAAAAAGAGATCTTTAAAAAAACATTTTCTAAAAAAGGTCTTTATAATATTAAATTATCTAAAAAAGAATTAAATAAATTTCAAAAGAAATTAGCAAAGGAAGTAACTTTTAAGATCAAACTTGCAGTTATTGACAGTTATAAGCAAAAAGACGAAATCATCTGGGATATTATTTATACAGAAAGACCATATAGAGCAGTTTTAGAACTTGATAAGGATGCTTATAATAAGAATGAGAAAGTTCAAATTCTTGCTAAAGTAGTTGACCTTGATACACAGCCTGCAGCTAACATTCCCCTTATTTTTGAAGTAGTTGGGTTAAAAATAAAAAAGAAAGTTAAAACAGATGCCAAAGGTGTTGCTGTTTTTGAATTTAAGATGCCAGAGAAGGGTGTAACTGTAAATGTTAAAAGTCCTATTATGAAACCTGTACTCACGTCCAGGTATATACCTTATCAACCTCAAAAACCAATGATTTCAAAGGTTTCTGAACCTCCAAAAGGAGCAGGATGTAAAACAGTTATTCAGGTTAATTTTGATCCTGAATATGTCCCTGTTGAAAAAGTAATCCATGTGGATATGACTGATATTTCAGGTGCTCTTGTTGTTTCTACAACTATTCCTGTTTATAAAGAAAAAGACAGATATTATGCAAGAGGGGAGATTACAGCTCCAACATGGGGGAGCATGCTTGCTAATTTATACTGCTGTGCAGTAGCTAAGAAAAATGCAAAAAAGCCTTTTTCTGTTAATACAGTAGGGTTTATTACAGAAGGCCAGCATATAACCTTTTATCCGGATAGAGAAATGGAAATTATAGTGGAAAATTTTAAACCCAAAGCAGCTCCTGGTGAAAAAGTGAAATTTAAAGTAAAGGTAAAAGGCGGTGGTAAAGGAGAAAAATGCCTTGGTGTATCTATTGTTGATGGTGCTGTTATATCTTTACTTGATCCTTTTATTAAGGAACCTGTTAATCATTTTTATAATCCCCAGGCAAAAGTCATTTCAACAGGAGGAGCAGGGGTTCTTACATGGCCTGTGGTTGACCGGAACTGGGGTTCACCATGGCGTGATATAGCTTATTGTAATTGGGGGTGGAAAAGTCCCGGTTCATTTATTGGAGGGTTCCGTGATAAAGCAGGAGATAGTTCTGCCAAGGCAGAACTGGAATCAGGTGAGTATATGGATGATGCTTTTTCTGAATCAAAATATAATATGAAAGTACCGGCATTTAAAGCTAAAATTTCGAAAAAAGAAATGGCTCTTTCTAAATCCATAAGTGGAAATGGCAGAAACGGTGATGATAATGATCAATCAAATGAAAGAACTCAAAAAACAATTGTTATAAGAACAAAATTTCCTGAAACCACATTATGGGAGCCAAAAATTATTACAAAAAATAAAAAAGCAGAATTTGAAGTAAAGATACCTGATGCTATTACTACTCAAAAACTTTCTATTATGGCCACAGATAAAGAAGGGTTTATTGGTTTTATTCGTAAGGATATTAAAGTAACACAGCCTTTATTTATCAGAGCTGTTTTTCCTCCTTCAATGACTTATGG
Source organism: uncultured bacterium (assembly GCA_965373035.1). Lineage (GTDB taxonomy): Bacteria > Spirochaetota > JAHITG01 > JAHITG01 > JAHITG01 > CBDVEP01. The sequence continues at coordinate 6,024 of CBDVEP010000005.1, read as the reverse complement.
TGATATAATAAAAGTACAGGCGCTTATTAGAAATCAGACAGATAAAAAGATAAGGTGTAAAGCAAAATTAACTTCTTTTGATAATTTAAAGATTTTAGGTAAAAAAGCAGTGAAATTAGAAGTTCCTCCTAATGAAGCAGCAATAGCTGAATGGGAGATTAGTTCAAAACAATGCGGTAAAAATAAATTTACTGTTTCTGTGGAAACAGATGACTTTAAAGATTTAGAAAAGAAAAGTATCTATGTTTTGCCTATTGGTGAGCCGAAAATCAGTTTGAAAAAAGGCTTTGTTAAAGATAGCAGGGATTTTGAAACAAATTTTGTTCTTGATAAAAAATCTATTTACAGAGTGGTTAATGTTAATGTAACACTGCCTAATGTTTTTCCTGCTATTCAGGCATGGTATGCTTTTAATAATTATCCAGGGCATTCCCCATGGATTACATCAGCTAATGCTATAATGAATTCAGCAATGCTTGGCTATGTTCAAAATTTTGATGGTAATATAAAGAAAATTAAGTTATTAAGGCACAAGCTGAATAAAGCAGGAGTACAGCTTAGCTTACAGCAATTTCCAACTGGAGCCTGGGGCTGGTATTTTCTTGCTGATGCAGCAGCACCGGACTCGCGACCAGTTACAGGGGGTGAAAATCTTTATTATACTGTTTATGTTTTAAGGGCTTTACTGGAAATCCGAAGTAGAGACCTGTTTGTTGCTGATGAGGTTATGTTAAAGGCAATTGATTTTATTTTTAGTAAACAAAATTCAAAAGGATTATGGAGTTCAAAAGGAGCTTATTTCTGGGAAGTGTTTAATACAGATACAGATTATGCCTTAAGTGCTGAAATTTTTGAAGTATTAATGCATGCTTCTTTGTTAATTCCTGCAGCAAAAAAATATAACAAAGATTTTACAACTCTTAAAAAAAAGATGCTGAAGCTTTTAAAATCTCAACAAGAGCCCATGACTATTGCTGCTGGTGTGAAGGGACTTATATACTGGGCAAAATATAAAAAAGATAATTCAGTATTAAAAATTGCCAGACAGTACATTGACCACCTGATAAAACTTAAACGAAAAGGATACTGGGAACCTCACTGGTATCATGCTTATGGTGGAATGGTAGAATTAAATGCAAGAATCCTGGAGCTTTTAGCAGAATTTGACATGAAAAAGTATGAGTCGTATTTACGGGAAGGCGTAACATGGCTTTTATCAACAAGGGAAGCATGGGGGGCATGGCATAATGAGATAGGCACTGCTAATGCCATAAAAGCTTTGATAAAGATAGGTTCATTTAAAAAAGAAAAACAAAGTGAAATTACGATTACAGTAAATGGTAAAGAAGTTGCAGAAATTGAGATTGACCCGGCTGACCCTTATTTGTCTGCTGCTAAACTGCGTTATTTTGAAATAACAAAGTGGGTGAAACATGGAGAAAATAAAGTAGAGATAGAATATAATGGTAACCTGACTGCAAAAGCCATAGTTGAGGTTAAAGAATGGAGAGTTGAAAAATTAAAAGTAAAAAAAATATTAAAACTAAAACGAACTGCCCCTCAAAAAGCTTCACTTGGAGAGTCTGTTCCTGTGAATATAATTCTTACAAGTAAAAAGACACTGCCCTTGGTTACACTTGAAGAAAATATTTTATCCAATACAGAAGTTGATATAAAAAGCCTTGATGAATTGAAAAAAGCAAAAAAAATTATGGATTATCAGATTAAGGATGGGAAACTATATTTGATTCTTGAAAAGATTAAAGGAAAAGTTGAGCTTAAATATAAATTAAAGACTATTCATACTGGATTAGCTTATCATTCAGGCATAAAGGCAATTGATACCAGCAAGGGAGTATTACTGGCTTCTTTAGTTTCTTCGTCATTAGATGTTAAATAGCATAATTAGTTAGAAGCTGTAAAAATTTTGTAGGAGAGGGTTTTAAACCCTCCCCTACTTTTTATTACTGAATACCAAAACTGACGTTGATTATGTATATATTATTAAAAAAAACTTGATTTTTTTTAAAAAAAATTTATATTTGTTTAAAATAATATAAGATAAAAAATTATAATAAAAATCATGGCAAAAGAAAAAAAGAAAAAACATGTTATTCAATCATTATCAACCAGAGCTGTGCATGCAGGAGAAAGCAGGGAGAAATATGCAGATTCCATTACCACACCTATTGTTCAAACTTCAACATTTACTTTTAAAAACAGTAAAGAAATAGAATTATATACTAAAAAGAAAAAAGTGAGATTTGAATATGGACGATATGGAAATCCTACTGTTGAGATTGCAGAGAAAAGGCTTGCTAACCTTGAAGGTGCTGAGGATTGTGTTGTTTTTTCTTCAGGTATGAGTGCTATAACAACTTCTATTCTCTCACTTGTTTATTCAGGGGATCATATTGTTATTACAGATGATAGTTATAAAAAGACTCTTGAATTCTGCAAATTATATTTAAAAAGATTTGGAATTGAATGTACCATTGTTCCATTTGGCGATTATAATGTACTTGAAAAAGCTATTAAAAAAAATACACGTTTTATATTTTCTGAATCACCAACAAATCCATATTTAAATATTTTTGATCTGACTAAATTAAAAAAAATTGCTGATAAATACAATGTCTTAACTTTAATCGATAGTACTTTTGCTACACCGGCAAATCAGAGACCTTTAGAATTTGGAATTGATCTGGTATTGCAAAGTGCTACAAAATATTTATCAGGTCACAATGACCTGCTGGCAGGGGCTGCCCTGGGGAGAAGTGATTTAATTCAAAAAATACGTGACCTTCATATGTCTATGGGCGGAACAATGGATCCTCATTGCTGCTATTTGCTTCTTAGAGGGTTGAAGACTTTTCCTCTTCGAATGCAAAAACATAATGAATCCGGCTTAATTTTAGCTGAATTTCTTGAAAATCATTCAGGTATTAAAAAAGTTTACTATCCTTTTCTTAAGAGCCATGAACATTATAAGGTTGCAAAAGAGCAAATGACAGGAGGCGGAGGAGTTGTAACATTTGAAATAAAAGGCACATTAAAATCAGCAAAAAAATTTCTGGATTCTTTAAAACTATGCTATATTGGTCCAAGCTTAGGAGGAGTTGAAACACTTATTACTCATCCTGCTACAGTAAGCTATTATGATTATTCCCGGGAAAAAAGGTCTAAACTGGGAATTACTGATACTCTCTTCAGATTAGCTGTGGGGATTGAAGATGTTAATGATATTATACAAGATATTAATAATGCTTTGAATAAGATAAAAAAATAGATTTTTTAATTATATTAATAACTACAGAAAACTTCTTTTTCAATGCGGTTATGGAAGAGGGATGGGGCAGGACAGAAGAAGGTGTATGTATCAATGAGTGTCCTGCTTAAGGCAATTAGTTTAAGATGAGATATAAGTTGTAAATGAATAAAAACATTTAATATAAAAAAATAAGACAAGCTTGTGAAATACTTGGTCTTGGCGAAAAAGCAACACTGAAAAATATAAAAAAAAGATTTTATGAATTGTGCCATAAATGGCATCCGGATAAAGGCAGTGCCTCAAAGAAGAAATGTAATGAAATGATACAAAAAATAACTGAGGCATATAAAATTATTATGGATTACTGTAATAATTATGAATATTCCTTTAAAGATGAGGAGATTAAAAGATATATTTCGTATGAAGAATTATGGGATAAACAGTTCGGTAATGACCCACTTTGGGGCGGCGATAATGATGGATAAAACTAAAGAAAATCAAAGAAAAGCAGAACTAAAGCTTCAACAAGTACAAATTAATGAAGCATTAGCAAAGATAAAAAATAAGCTTATCATAATGAGCGGTAAAGGAGGAGTTGGTAAAAGTACTGTAGCGGTTAATTCAGCAGTTGTTTTATCGGAAAAAGGCTATAAAGTCGGGCTTATGGATATAGATTTTCATGGTCCTAATACACTTAAGATGTTAAATTTAGAAAATAAAAAGCTTTTATCTGAGAAACAAAATATTATACCTTTGAAATATTCTGATAATTTAAAAGTTATTTCCATGGCGGCTATGCTTGAAACACAGGATACAGCCGTTATCTGGCGTGGGCCTTTAAAAATTGGTGTTATCAAGCAATTTATTGCTAATGTAAAATGGGATGACTTGGACTGGCTGGTTATTGATTCACCACCTGGAACAGGAGATGAGCCTTTAACCGTTGCCCAGGTTATTAAGGGTGCAAAAACCGTCATTGTTACCACTCCCCAGGAAGTTTCCCTGATGGATGTTCGTAAATCAGTAAATTTTAGTAATCAATTAAATATGCCTATTATAGGAATCATAGAAAATATGAGTGGGTTGATTTGTCCGTATTGTCATAAAAAAATTGATATATTTAAAGCAGGGGGAGGTAAAAAATTTGCTGAGGATATAAAGTTAAATTTTTTAGGTGCTATACCATTTGAAAAAAAAATAATGGAATCAGGAGACTCCGGGATACCATATCTTACTAAGTTTCAGGGTTCTATATCAGGAAAGATATTTTTAGAAATAGTAGATAAAATTATAAAAAAAACAAAAGAAAGACATTAATAATCAAGATAGATATATCTGCAATTCAGGAAATTTTAAATACACATCATTTTATTAAATACAGTATTTAAAGTGTTTTTTAGTTAATTAAAAAGGAGCATGCTATGCCAAAGATAACAGCATTTGAGGAACATTCATCGCAATATGAAGCATGGTTTGAAAAAAATAGATCTACATATAAGTCAGAAATTTGTGCAATTAAAAAAGTATTACCAGAAAATAAACATGGATTGGAGATTGGCATAGGAAGCGGAAAATTTGCTGTTCCATTAGGCATTAAAATCGGTATTGAACCTTCTGCAAAGATGCGAAAAATTGCTGAAAAAAGAGGACTGAAAGTGATAGAAGGTGTTGCTGAAAAACTGTTGTTTAAGAATTCAGAGTTTGATTTTGCTTTAATGGTGACAACGATTTGTTTCGTGGATAATATTAAAAAATCTTTTCAGGAAGTATATAGAATTTTAAAACCAGGGGGATGTTTGATAATAGGATTTGTTGATAAAAATAGTGCTGTTGGTAAAATGTATTTAAAGCATAAACATGAAAGTATTTTTTACAAGGAGGCTGATTTCTATTCAGTTGATGAGGTTGTTTTTTATTTAAAGAAAACAGGGTTTAAAAACTTTACTTTTTATCAAACCATTTTTAAAAAATTAAAAGATATTAAAAAGATAGAACCAGTAAAAAGAGGATATGGGAAAGGTTCTTTTGTAGTTATTAAAGCAAAGTAAAAAAAACCAAAAAAAAGTATCAAAAAAAAAGGTACCTGGTCTTTACTTTTTATAAGAAAGGAATAAAAAGGGGAAGAAGAGTACATAGTCTTTACTTCTTACTTGGCACAAGAACCCTTTTTTAGAGGCGACAACTACCCTGACACAGGGGGCAACTACCCTGACACAGGGGGCGACTGAGACCCCTTAATCTGAAATAATAATATCCATTTTTATGTCATGCTTCTCAGCAGGTAGTTTATCAAGCAATTGTTCCTTATAACATAAGCCAATTTTTATGCCCTTAATATTCTGTAGGAATTTATCAAAAAAACCTCCTCCTCTTCCAAGGCGATTGTTATTTATGTCAAAGGCAATCCCCGGGATAAAGATAATATTAAAAACTTTTCTTTTGCTTTTATTGTGATATGGTTCGTCTATATTATAAGCACCTTTTTGTAATTCTTTCAGAGATGTGATATTAAAGATTTCTATCTTATTATTTTTAAGATTTATTTTTGGTACAAATATTTTTTTCTTTTTTTTAAATGCGTAATTAATTAAATTTTTAGTATCAACTTCATTTTTTTTTGATACATAGGTGAAGATATTTTCAGCTTTTTTAAATAATTTTAACTGGATAATTTTATTAAATATAATTTTATTTTTAGCTTTTTTTTGATTTAATTTGCTAACTATTGTTTTTAGATGTTGACGCAGGGCTTG
>CBDVEP010000004.1:0-56519 GCA_965373035.1 uncultured bacterium | reverse complement strand
TTTTTTTTAGCTTACACAACTTTTTTATTTTCAGAGAAATCTTCTTTTTTTTCTTCTTGTTGTTCTTGTTTTTTAACTTCTTTTACGTCTTCTTTCATTTCATCTTTCATTTCTTCTTACTCTCCGATGTTAAACTTTTTCTAATTCCTAATTTATATTCATGAAGCACGGTTTTTATTTGTGCTATTTTTTTTCTGACAAAACCTTTTCTTTTTTTATTCTCAATCTGTCCTATCATAGTCTGTATTCTCAAATTTCTTAATTCTTCCTGATAATCTTTATGTTTATCTATAAGTTCCTGCTGGGTTAAATCTTTAATAGATTCTTTTGCCATAATTACCTCTCTTTTATTCCTGTCTTCACTGGCAATTTATAAGATGCAAGGCGAAAAGAATCCAAAGCAATTTTCTTTTCAGTTCCTCCTAGTTCAAACATTATCCTGCCCCTTTTTACCGGTGCTACCCATAATTCAACATTTCCTTTTCCTTTACCCATTCTTGTTTCAGCAGGTTTCTTTGTTAAAGGTTTATCAGGAAATATTCTAATCCATAATTTACCAGCTTTTTTTATTTTCCTGGTAATGGTAATTCGTGCTGATTCAATCTGATTAGAGGTAATAAAACCATTCTCTTTGGCATATAAGCCTATCTCACCAAATGCTATATAATCACCACTTTTAGCTTTACCTCTATTCCTTCCTTTTTGACATTTTCTAAACTTTGTCTTTGCCGGCATTAAATTAGGCATCTTCTTTACTCCTTATTTTCCAAACTTTTCATAACTATCCCCGGTGTAAACCCAAACCTTTACTCCAATGGAGCCTAGTGTTGTATCAGCAGTTGTAAAGCCAAAATCAATCTGAGCCCGCAGAGTCTGAAGAGGAATCCTTCCCTCTTTATATGATTCAGCACGTGCCATTTCACTGCCTCCAAGTCTGCCACTGCAATGCACCTTAATACCTTTTGCACCACTGCGCATAGCATTAGAAATAGCCTGCTTCATTGCCCGTCTGTATGGTGTTCTTTTCTCAATACGTGCTGCAATGCTTTCTGAAATTAATTTTGCATCCAATTCCGGTTTTTTAATCTGAACAATTTTTATCTGTACATTTTTATTATTTATTAATTTAATAATCTGTTTTTTTAAACTTTCAATTTCCTGACCCTTTCTACCTATTACAATAGCTGGTCTGGCTGTATGAATGTTTATATTTAATTTAACTGTAAATCTCTCAATTGTTATCTTTGATATAGCAGCGTCTTTACTTTTGCCCAGTTTCTCCTTGATAAATTTTCTTACCTTTAAATCTTCAATTAAATTATCAGAATACTCCTTCTTTGCAAACCAGACAGAATTCCACTTTTTATTAATTCCTAACCTTAAACCAATTGGATTTACTTTTTGTCCCATATTTTTTATAAACTCCTATTATTTTTTTTCCTTTTTTTCTGGTATCTCAATTTCAACATTTATATGTGATTGACGTTTTTTAATAACATCTGCTCTTCCTCTTGCTCTGGGCATCATTCTTTTTAATCTTGGTCCTTCATTAACTGTAATTTTAGTAATATGCAGTGTATTTAAATCTACATCTGGATTTTTAATCTTAGCGTTTGCCATTGCTGATTGTAGTAATTTGATTAAATATTTTTTATTGGCTATATTTATTAATTTTAACATATTTATACTTTCCATTAACCCTTTATTGCGTGTAAGGTTAACCAATCTTCTCATTTTTTTTGGAGAAACTCTTATATAACTTACTTTTGATTTTAGTATCATTATCTCACTTTAACTCCTTTTCTTAACCTTTCTTACCAGGCTTCTGAGATGCTTTTGTTTTTCTGGTATGCTGTTTAAAAGTTCGAGTAAAGGAAAACTCACCCAGTTTATGACCAACCATATTTTCTGTTATATAAACATTAAAAAATTTTTTACCATTATGTACAGCAAAAGTATGCCCAACCATTTCAGGAAAAATAGTTGAACGTCTTGACCATGTCTTAATAACTTTCTTCTGATTGGTTTGATTTAATTGTTCAACTTTTCTTAATAATTTGCTGTCAGCAAAAGGTCCTTTTTTTAATGAACGTCCCATTATTTACTTCTCCGTTTAACAATAAATTTATTAGAAGATTTTCCTTTTTTTCTGGTCTTATATCCTTTTGCAGGAACTCCAGTTGGCGATTCAGGTTGTTTATATCCTTTAGACCTGCCCTCACCTCCACCATGTGGATGATCCACGGGGTTCATAGCTACTCCCCTGACTGTTGGCCGAATTCCAAGCCATCTCTTTCTGCCGGCTTTTCCTATTACAATATTTTCATTATCTACATTACTCAACCTGCCAATAGTTGCATAACATTCTTTATGAACCATTCGGATTTCGCTTGAAGGTAATTTAAGCTGACAATAATCTCCTTCTTTGGCAACTATTTTGGCAGAACTCCCGGCTGAGCGGACAAGCTGCCCGCCTTTTTTTATTTTTAATTCTATATTATGAATTTCAATTCCACCTGGAATTTTTTTTAAGGGAAGAGCATTCCCGATTTTTACTGCTGCTTTTTCTCCTGCTTTAATCTTATCACCTACTTTTATGCCATGAGGAGCTAAAACGTAACGTTTTTCACCATCTTTATAAACAACTAATGAAATATAACAGCTTCTATTAGGATCATATTCAATTGTTAAAATTTTTGCCTCAATATCTTTTTTATCACGCTTAAAATCAATAGTCCTGTATAATCTTTTATGACCACCACCCCTGTGCCTTACTGTTATTCTTCCTTTTGAATTCCTACCGGATTTTTTAGCAAGTCCTGAAGTTAAAGGTTTATAAGGCTTATCAGTGGTGATTTCTTTAAAATCAGACACAGATTTATATCTAAGCGATGGAGTTGTTGGTCTAAATGTCTTTATTCCCATAATTATACACCCTCAAACATTGGTAATTTTTCTCCTTGTTTTAATTTTATATATGCTTTTTTCCAATCTTTCCTTTTGCCTTCTTTAAACCGCTTTCTCTTAACTTTACCCTTTATATTAATAACATTAACTTCTGTAATCTGAACGCTATAAACCTTTTTAAAAACATTTTTAATATCATGCTTAGTAGCTTCAGGATGAACTTCAAAGCAATATACATTCCCTCCCTGTAATAAAGTGCATTTCTCAGAAACAATTGGTCTTAAAATTATTTTATCAAAATCTTTTTCCATATATATCTATACCTTACTTTAAACTTTATTTTCCTTTTTCTTTAATTTGTTTTTCCCTATCTTTACCTTTAAATTATTCAAATATTCTACAGCATCCTTTGTCATAAAAATCCTGTTTTTGTTTAAAAAACCTTTCAGAACTAATCTCTTGATTGATATAATTTTAATTGTATCAATATTTCTGGATGCTTTTTTTAAATTATCATCTATTTCATTAACAACCAAAATAGAACTTTTCTCTAAATTAATAAGATTTTTCACAAGAGCACTAAACTCCTTTATACGAGGAGTATTTAATTTAATATTATCTATAATAGTTACTAAATCCTGATTGAATTTTATATTAAATAAAGACAACATACTTATCCTTTTAATGTTTTTTGGAAGTTTAAATTTATAATTTTTCCTCTGATTCCCGAATGTAACGCCTCCGCCAACCCATATTGGCGAACGCCTTGTTCCAGCACGGGCACGTCCTGTATGTTTCTGTTTCCATGGTTTAGCTCCTCCGCCGCTTACCAGTGTCCTATTTTTTTTAAAAGCTGTTCCAATATGTATATTAGCATTCTCATTTAAAACTTTATAATAAATATTGCTAGAACGATTTTTTTTATCTGTTAGCTCCTTTATAAGACTGATTTCTCCAATTTTTTCCTTTTTAAATCCTAATATTTCTTTTTTCATTTTTATTCTTTCCTTAAATATTACTTGCCCTTTTTAGATGTAGTGTAAGGGTCGGTAGACCCTGTAATTTAAGAGGTCTTAATCTTATTACACTTTATCCTCACTTGAATCCTCGAACCCTTGATTCCTTGAATCCTTCTTTTTTAACAGCTGGTTTAATTTTAATAATACAATTTCTTGGTCCGGGTATAGAGCCTTTAATCAAAAGCAACTGCTTATCATTATTTACATTTATAATCTTTAAATTCTGTATGGTTTTCGTATCATAACCCATCCGTCCTGGCATGGGATGTCCTTTCCATACACGGCCAGGGTCAGTTCCAGCTCCAATACTCCCGGCAGATCTCCACGAATTACCCTGACCCCTGGTTTTTGGGCCGCCTTTAAATCCATATTTTTTAACAACACCCTGAAATCCCTTTCCTTTAGATATCCCCTGGGCATCAACAAAATCTCCATTCTGAAATTGACCAGCAGAAAGCATATCACCAATATTAAAATTATCTGCGGAATCATATTTTAACTCCCGACTAAATTTATATGGAGCAAGTTTATTTTTAATAAAAACACCGGCTGATGGCTTATTTAAAGCATCTTTTTTTGCTTCTTTAAAAGCCACTTTAATAGCATTATAGCCTTCTTTCTCTTTTGTTTTAATCTGAATTACAACTTGAGGATATACCTTAATTACAGTAACCGGTATCAATGTGCCTTCTTCATTAAAAACCTGAGTCATTCCCATTTTCTCACCAAACAGCCCAACTTTAATACCGGGGAGTTCTTTACTTTCCTCTTCTTTTGAATTATCTTTAGAATCATCCTCTGCTATTTTTATTTTTTCAGCTTCTTCTTTAAGTTGAGGAGCATCTTTCTTTACTTGTTCTACTCGTTCTTTTTCAGACTTTTCTTTTTTTTCTATATCTTTTTTAGGATCAGCTTTTTTCTCTTTTACATCTTCTCTGGATTCAACTTTTTTAGATTCTTTTTTTTCTATGTTTTCTTTTTCCTTACTTGTCATTTTTTATTCCTTACTGTTCTATTTCCACATAAACACCAGCCGGCAATTCCAGCTTCATTAGAGAATCAATGGTATCTGATGTAGGTTTTAAAATGTCAATCAACCTCTTATGTGTACGGATTTCAAATTGCTCCCTTGATTTCTTATTAACATGCGGTGACCTTAAGACTGTATAACGATTAATCTTTATAGGCAGGGGAACAGGTCCTGAAATACTGGCACCTGTCCTTTTAGCTGTTTCTACAATTTCTTTAGTTGACTTATCTATCAGTCTATGATCATATGCTTTCAGTTTTACCCGAATTCTATTTTTAATTTCTACTGTCATTATTTAATATACTCTCCTAAAATTAAATAAAAGGATCTTATTCAATGATTTTACTGACAACTCCTGATGCTACTGTTCTGCCTCCCTCACGGATGGCAAACCGTAAGCCCTCTTCCATAGCTATAGGATAAATCAATTCGCCTTCTAAATCAACATTATCACCAGGCATAACCATTTCCACACCATCAGGTAATTTAACAGAACCAGTTACATCCGTAGTTCTAAAATAAAACTGTGGTCTGTAACCATTAAAAAATGGAGTATGTCTTCCACCTTCTTCTTTTTTTAATACATAAATTTTAGCATTAAATTTAGTATGAGGAGTAATGGAGCCTGGTTTAGCTATAACCATACCTCTTTCAACATCTGTTTTTTCAACACCCCGAAGAAGGATACCAACATTATCACCGGCAATAGCTTCATCCATTAACTTTCTGAACATCTCTACCCCAGTAGCTACTGATTTTTTAGTTTCTTTATGTATTCCTACCAATTCAACATTATCACTAACTTTTATTTTTCCTCTATCAATTCTACCTGTAGCCACTGTTCCACGACCTGTAATTGAGAAAACATCTTCTACAGGCATCAAGAATGGTTTTTCTATATCTCTCTTCGGCTCTGGAATTTTTTCATCACATGCATCTAATAATTCCTGAATGTTTTTATTGTTTTCATCTTCAGGGTCATCACTTTCAAGAGCTTTTAAAGCACTTCCTTTAATAATAGGAATATCATCTCCTGGAAATTCATACTGATTTAATAAATCCCTGACTTCCATTTCAACGATTTCAATAAGTTCAGGGTCATCAACAGCATCAACTTTATTAATAAAAACAACAATATAAGGAACTCCTACCTGCCTTGCAAGAAGAATATGCTCTCTTGTCTGGGGCATAGCACCATCTGTAGCTGCAACAACAAGTATGGCACCGTCCATCTGGGCTGCACCTGTTATCATATTCTTGATATAATCAGCATGACCCGGACAATCAATATGAGCATAATGCCTCTTTTTTGTCTGATATTCAACATGAGCAGTAGCAATTGTAATTCCTCTTGCTTTCTCTTCCGGAGCTTTATCAATCTGATCAAATGGAACAAAAGTAGCTCCACCTTTTTTTGATAAATATTTTGTAATTGCTGCTGTTAAGGTTGTCTTTCCATGGTCAACATGACCAATTGTCCCAATATTAAGATGTGGTTTGTTTCTTTCAAATTTTTCTTTAGCCATATAAAAATCCTCCTTAAAATTTTTTAAGCAACTTTTCCAATTATTTTTTCTATTAAATTTTGCGGAACAGGATCATAATGGGAAAACTCCATGGAATAAGTAGCTCGTCCTTGCGTTTGCGAACGTAATCCCGTGGCATAACCAAACATTTCTGAAAGTGGTGAATGAGCTTTTACAATTCTCATCTCACCATGACCTGGTTCCATACCTAATATTTTACTTCTTTTAGAATTTAAATCACCGATTATATCTCCCATATTCTTTTCAGGAGTTACAACTTCCATAGCCATAACAGGCTCTAAAAGAACAGGCTGTGCTTTTCTCACTGCATCCTGAAAAGCCATAGAACCTGCAATCTTAAATGCAATATCAGATGAATCAACAGCATGATATGAACCATCCAGAACTTTCACTTTTATATTTATTAAAGGATACCCACTAATAGGACCATTTCTCATGCTTTCTTTAATACCTTTCTCTATAGAAGAAATATATTCCCGGGGGATAGCACCGCCTGTAATATTATTAACAAATTTAAAATGACACTCCTTTGAAGGCTCAACCTGTAATACAACATGCCCATACTGCCCTCTGCCGCCAGTTTGTTTAATATATTTACCTTCACCTTTATGAGCGAACTGAATTGTTTCACGGTAAGCAACATGAATTTTACCGACATTTGCCTTGACATTAAATTCTCTTATTAATCGATCTACAATAATTTCTAAGTGTAATTCTCCCATTCCAGAAATGATAGTCTGCCCGGTTTCTTCATTGGTTGAGACCTGAAATGTTGGGTCCTCTTCAGATAATTTATAAAGAGCCGTACCCAGCTTATCCTCTTCTGCCTGGGTTTTTGGTTCAATAGCAATAGAAATAACTGGTTCAGGAAATTCTATGGACTCAAGTAAAATAGAATGTTTTTTATCACAGAGAGTATCCCCTGTTTGAGTTACCTTTAATCCTACTGCAGCAGCAATATCACCTGCATAGACTTCTTTAACATCATCTCTTTTATTTGCATGCATTTTTAATAATCTATTTATACGCTCCATTTTATCCTTAGATGAATTGTAAACATATGAACCTGCTTTTAATGTTCCTGAATAAACCCTGAAATAAGTTAATTTCCCTACATATGAATCAGTCATAATCTTAAAAGCTAAAGCTGCAATGGGTTTATCATCTCTTGCTTCTATTTCAATATCTTCTTTTGAGCTGGGATGTATTCCCTTAACAGGAGGAATATCTATAGGTGACGGTAAATAATCCACAATACAGTCAAGTAAACTTTGAATACCTTTATTTTTTAAAGCAGTCCCGCAAATTACAGGTACAATTATATTATCTATAACAGCTTTTCTGATAACGTTTTTTAATTCTTCTACTTTAATTTCCTTTCCTTCTAAATATTTTTCAAGCAGTGTATCATCTTCTTCTGCCAGGGCTTCCATCATTTTTTCTCTATAAGTATTTATTAATTCTTTCATATCTTCTGGTAAAGGAACCTCATTAACTTCAACACCATATTCTTCCTTTTCCCATTCAAAGGCTTTAAGTGTAATTAAATCAACAATACCTCTGAAATCTTCCTCTTTACCAATTGGAAGCTGTAAAGGAAGTACTTTATCTGATAATCTATCTTTTATCATTGTTATAACACGAAAAAAATCACTGCCAATCCTGTCCATTTTATTTATAAAAGCAATTTTTGGAATTCCATATTTATTTGCCTGATGCCAGACCGTTTCTGATTGCGGTTCTACACCTTCTACAGCACTAAAGACTCCAACTGCACTATCCAGTACTCGTAATGACCGTTCCACTTCAATGGTAAAATCAACATGCCCTGGTGTATCTAAAATGTTAATTCTATAATCTTTCCAGAAACACTCTGTTGCAGCGGCTGTTATTGTAATCCCTCTCTCTTTCTCCTGCTCCATCCAGTCCATCTCTGCAGCTCCATTATGAACCTCTCCGATTTTATATGTTTTTCCTGTATAATATAAAATCCTCTCAGTTATAGTTGTTTTCCCAGCATCAATATGAGCCACAATACCAATATTTCTCTGTTTTTCTATTGGAATATCTCTTCCCATTAGACTATTTTATAAACCTCCTACCATCTGAAATGAGCAAAAGCTCTATTTGCTTCAGCCATTTTATGAGTATCGTCTTTCTTTTTAACTGCTGCTCCTGTATTATTATAAGCATCAAGTATCTCTACAGCCAATTTCTCAGACATAGGTTTTGCTTTTCTTCCTCTGGCAAATCCTACCAACCAGTTTAGAGACACTGATACCTGTCGATCTCTGGGGACCTCAATAGGTATCTGATATGTAGCACCACCTATTCTTCTGGATTTAACTTCAATTTCAGGTTTGACATTATTAAGAGCAGTCTTAAACACATCCAGAGGATCTTTATTTACTTTCTTCTGGATAAAATCAAACACCTGATAGACTATTTTTTCTGCTATACTCTTTTTACCATCAAACATAATTTTATTTATTAACTTGGTAACAAGTATACTATTATACTTAGTATCAGGTTTAATTTCTCGCTTTACAGCTCTTTTTTTTCTTGACATATAATAATCCTTTTAAATAATTACCCATTAAAAATTAAGACATAAATATTTCCTTTGTTTTTTATTATAAGAGATTAGCTATAAATAAAAATAGAATTATACCTCTTATAACTTCAATTTTTATTAATCTCTCTGAAATAATTTTTAAAATATTATTTCAGCACATCATCTTTATTATATATTAAGGATGTTTAATCTTAATAAACTCCTGTGTTTTCACAAGCTTAAGCCTATGATATCATTTTATGCTTTTGGTTTTTTAGTTCCATATTTAGACCTGCTTTTTTTCCGGTCACTTACGCCTAATGCATCTAATGCACCTCTTACAATATGATAACGAACTCCCGGCAGATCTTTAACCCTGCCGCCTCTAATTAATACAACAGAATGCTCCTGTAAACTATGCCCAATACCGGGGATATACGCAGTAACCTCAATCCCGTTTGTTAATCTTACTCTTGCTACTTTTCTTAAAGCTGAGTTCGGTTTTTTCGGTGTAAAGGTCATAACACGAGTACATACTCCTCTCTTCTGAGGTGTGCCCATAAGAGCAGGAGATTTACTTTTATTCTTTATCTGTTTTCGACCTTTTCGTACTAACTGATTAATTGTTACCATATTCTTTAGACCAACCTTTAAAATAAAGTTTTGAAAATATAATGTTTTATTTTATAACGTCAAGTAAAAAATTTACTTCTTGTTTTTTACTTTTTCTTTTACTTTTTTTACTGCTTTAGTTTTTTTCTCTTTTTTATCTTTTTCTTTACTTTTCACTTTTTTTACTGCTTTAGTTTTTTTCTCTTTTTTAGCTTTTCCTTTACTTACTTCCTCTTTTTCCTTTGATTTGATTTCTTCTCCTTCATCCTCAATCTTAAGAATATCCTGGGCTTTTTTAATAGCAGGGGATGCTATATCTACTTCTAAGTCATTATAAATATTTAAACCTGTTCCTGCTGGTATTAAATGACCAATAATAACATTTTCTTTCAACCCTAAAAGTGCATCTGTTTTACCTTTAATAGATGCATCTGTTAAAACCCTTGTTGTTTCCTGAAAAGAAGCTGCTGAAATAAAACTATTTGTATTTAAAGATGCTTTTGTAATTCCAAGAAGTGTTGGTCTTCCCATAGCTGGTTTTCCGCCTTCTTTCAGCACTCTTTCGTTTTCTTCTTTAAATTTAAATTTATCCACAGTATTTCCAACAATAAATTTAGTATCACCTGAATCAGTTATTTCTACTCTTCTCATCATCTGCCTGACAATAACAGATATATGTTTATCATTAATCTCAACATTCTGCAATTTATATACATTCTGAACTTCATTAAGCAAATATTCCTGCAATTCCTGGTCCCCTTTAATCTTTAATATATCTTCAGGATCAATAGGACCATCATTTAATGCATCACCTGCCCGCACAAGATCTCCTTCATGAAAATTTAAATGTGATCCAATTGGAACTAAATATTTCCTCTCATCATTGTTATCAGAAGTTATTTTTATAATTCTCTTTCCTCTTATTATTCCTGCAAACTCTATAACTCCATCTATTTCACTAACTACTGCACAGTCCTTAGGTCTTCTTGCTTCAAACAACTCTTCAACACGTGGAAGACCTCCAGTAATATCCTTGGTCTTTGAAATTTTCTCAGGAATTTTTGCTATAACATTTCCTGTCTTTACATGACCATCTTCCTGAACAGTTAAATTAGCACCATAAGGTAGTGGATAATTTTCACTTTTATGATCATCCCTGACAATAGTAATCCTGGGCTGAAGTTCTAATTCTCTTTCTTTACTTTTTATAATTATTCGATTTATATTACCTGTTACTTCATCTTTTTCTTCTTTTAAAGTTTGTCCAATAATAATATCTTTAAATTTAACAATACCTGGATGTTCTGTAATAATAGGTTCATTAAAAGGATCATAAGAAGCAATTAAAGTCCCTTTTTCAACAAAATCTCCTTCACTAATAAAAATCTGTGTACCAATTTTTAACTTTCTAACTTTTTTCTCACTGACTATTACATATTTACCGTTAAGTTCCTTTAAAACACCTAAATGACTGGATATTATTTTTTCTTTTTTCTTAATAACACCTATTTCCTGTCCTATAATAACTTTTTTATTAATTTCAGCTATTAACTTAATATCCTTTTTGTCTCCCAGCTTATAAATCTGTCTGAATATAATCTGACCTCTACGGCTTAACAGTCTTTCGCCTTTTTCTGTCTTAACAACACGTTTGGGAATCCTTTCAATATAAACCGAGTAACCATAAAGAACCTTACCTTCTTCAAATTCAGTAGATGCAGTTCCACCTATATGAAAGGTACGCAGTGTTAATTGTGTGCCTGGTTCACCAATGGATTGAGCAGCAATAGTTCCTACTGCTTCACCTTTTTCTACTAATTTTCCTGTTGCAAGGTCCCTACCATAACACAAACGGCAGATACCATGTTTGGTCTCACATGTAAGAACACTGCGAATCTCAACTTTTTCAATTCCACTATTTACAATTGTTTCTGCTTTATCTTCTGTTATTTCCTCATTAGATTCAACAATAATATTTTTAGAACCTGGATAAATTATATTCTGCAAAGTAATTCTGCCAATAATTCGATTTTTAAAATGCCTTAACTCTTCTTCCTCGCTTGATTTAGCTTTAACTGTTATACCACTGATAGTTCCACAATCCTCTGACATAATTACAACATCCTGGGCAACATCAACCAGACGCCTTGTTAAATATCCTGCATTAGCTGTTTTTAAAGCCGTATCTGCCAGTCCCTTCCTGGCACCATGGGTTGAAATAAAATATTCCAGCACTGACAACCCTTCTTTAAAATTAGAAATAATTGGTAATTCAATAATTTCTCCTGATGGTTTAGCCATAAGACCACGCATACCAGCTAACTGCCTTATCTGCTGCTTATTTCCCCTTGCACCTGTTTCTGCCATCATATATACGGGATTAAATCCATCTTTATCCTTTTCAAGACAACCTACCATTTCCTCTGTAACTTTCTCATTAGTTGAAACCCATATATCAATAATTTTATTATATCGTTCAGAATTAGTTAAATTCCCATTTTTATAAGCAGCCTCAATTTCCTCAACCTTGCTGATAGCCTCATTAATAATTTTATATTTATTATCCGGAACAATAATATCATCTATTCCTATTGTTACACCATAAACAGTAGCATAATGAAAACCTATCTCTTTTAAACTATCAAGGACATTTGCAGTTACTCCAGAACCATACTTTCTAAATAAATCATATACTAATTGAGAAAGTTCTTTGCTGTTGAAAGAATGATTTTGGAAAGGCGTATCTTCAGGTAAAGCTTCATTAAAAATAATGCGGCCCAGACTTGTATTATAAAAATTATCAAAAATTTTTACTTTAATCACAGTATTCAGCCCAATTACACCTCTATCATAGGATAAATATACTTCTTCAGGTGATGAAAAAATCTTTTTTCTTTCCTCTTCTTTGGAAGATTCTAATTTTGTTAAAAAACCAATACCTAAAACCATATCCTGTGTTGGATACACAATAGGCTTTCCATTAGAAGGAGATAAAAGATTTCTTGAGGAAAGCATAAGCATCCAGTTTTCTATCTGAGCTTCATAAGATAAGGGAACATGAACTGCCATCTGATCACCATCAAAATCAGCATTAAATGCTCTACAGACTAAAGGATGCAGCCTTATTGCTTTTCCTTCTATTAAAATAGGAGTAAAAGACTGAACACTTAATCGATGCAATGTTGGTGCACGGTTAATAAAAACAGGATGATTTTCTACAACCCTTTCCAGAATACCCCAGACTACTTCATTCTCAATATCAACTAATTTTTTAGCACTTTTTATATTAGTACTTAATCCCATATCAACTATCTTCTTCATAACAAAAGGCTTAAACAGTTCTAAAGCCATTTTTTTCGGTATCCCTACTTCATGTAACTTTAATTCAGGACCTACAATAACAACACTTCGTCCTGAATAATCCACACGTTTACCAAGTAAATTCTGTCTGAATCTACCCTGCTTTCCTTTTAACATATCAGATAATGATTTTAATGGACGATTCTGTGCACCTTTAACAGCCCGTTTTTTTCTACTATTATCAAATAAAGCATCAACTGCCTCCTGAAGCATCCTTTTTTCATTTCTTATAATAATATCAGGTGCATTTAAAAGCATTAATCTTTTTAATCTGTTATTTCTGTTAATAACACGCCTGTATAAATCATTTAAATCAGAAGTAGCAAACCTACCGCCTTCAAGCTGTACCATAGGTCGCAACTCTGGTGGAATAACCGGGATAACCTCTAAAATCATCCACTCTGCTTTGTTTTCTGAATTCTTTAAATCTTCATAAATCTCAAGACGCCTTAGAACTTTTTTATCAGTTTTTAAGCCTTTTTCATGCATCTTCTCACGTAAAACTCTTATTTCCGATTCCAGGTCTATCTGCTGTAGTAACTTTTTAATCCCATAAGCACCCAGTCCAAATACAATACCTGCCTTTATCTCACCCATGGATTTATCTCTTTTTTCCACTTCTACAATAACTTCATGAAATTTATTTTTCAACTCTTCATATTCTTCTTTAAAATTATTATTTATAAAATCACCAAGGAAAAATTGTTCTTTCTTATCCTCTGCATGCCTTTCTGCTTCTCTTATCTTATCAGGATGTCTATTTGAAATTATCTCTAAAACAATATCATTTATGATTTCATAAAAAATTTCTTCAGGATATACATCTTTCTTTTTAAGCTTGTTTTTTAAATAAATATTTATATTTGCATCAATTTTTTTTAATATATTATAATCAATATCTACAATGATCACTCTTTCATAATAAACAACACTTCTAAGCTCACTAATAGAAATATTTAAAAGAAGACCAACACGGCTGGGTATATTTGAATAAAACCAGATATGAGCAACAGGTGCTGCTAGTTCTATATGTCCCATTCTTTCTCTTCTAACTTTAAAATGAGACACTTCTACTCCACACCTATCACAGACAACACCTTTATATCTTATTCCTTTAAACTTACCGCATGAACATTCCCATTCTTTAGTTGTTCCAAAAATTCTTTCACAGAAAAGACCATCTCTTTCAGGTTTTAAAGTTCGATAATTTATTGTTTCAGGCTTTTTAATAACTCCGAAAGATATTTCTCTAATTCTATCTGGTGATGCTACATTAATTTTTATAGATGCCAAATCAATGAATTCTTTCATTTAAATCTCCTATTTAAATATTATTACTTTCTCTTCCACAGATCGTCAAATGTAGGCTTTTTTATTTTTCGCCAGTCCAGCATTGAGCCTTCATAAAGATTAATCTGCTGTCCCCGGCTGTTATAAGCTGTTATATCCAGTGACAATCCCCTTAACTCCTGAATAAGAACATTAAAAGATTCCGGGATACCAGGAGAAGAAGCATTCTTTCCTTTTATAATAGATTCATAAACTCTTGCACGACCCATCATATCATCAGATTTTACAGTTAAAAGTTCCTGCAAAGTATTTGCCGCGCCATAAGCTTCCAGTGCCCATACTTCCATTTCTCCAAATCTCTGGCCGCCAAACTGTGCTTTTCCACCCAGAGGCTGCTGTGTAACCAGAGAATAAGGACCTGTTGAACGAGCATGTATTTTATCATCAACCAAATGTGACAATTTCAACATATACATATAACCTACTGTTACAGGATATACAAATTTCTCACCATTTCTACCATCATACAAATCAGCTTTACTATTAGATGGCAGACCTGCTTGTTTTAATATTTTTTCTATCTCTTCTGGTTTTGGGCCTTCAAAAATCGGTGTAACAAAATGTATTCCAAGCAATTTACCTGCCCAGGCAAGCTGAGTCTCCAGAACCTGACCAATATTCATTCTTGATGGTACACCTAATGGATTTAATACCATCTCAATAGGGGTACCATCTTCCATAAACGGCATGTCTTCCTGAGGAACAATTCTGGCAAGTACTCCTTTATTTCCATGTCGACCTGCCAGCTTATCACCTACCTGAAGCTTCTTTTTACTTGCTATATAAACTTTCACTAACTGTTCAATACCAGGCTCCAGGTCATCACCATTTTCACGACTGAAAATTTTAATATCAATAACAATTCCTTCTACTCCATGAGGAAGTCTTAAAGAAGTATCCCTGACTTCTCTTGCTTTTTCACCAAAAATTGAATGTAACAATTTATATTCAGGTGTTAATTCTGTTTCACCCTTTGGTGTTACTTTCCCGACTAAAATATTCCCTGGTTTTACATATGAACCTATTTGGATAATTCCCTCCTCTCCTAAATCTTGAAGAGAATTCTCACTTAAATTAGGAATATCACAGGTAATAATTTCCTTCCCCAGCTTGGTATCTCTTGCCATAGTATCAAATTCTTCTATATGTATTGAAGTAAGTGTATCATCTTTTAACAATTTATCACTTACAAGAATTGCATCCTCATAATTATATCCTTCCCACGGCATAAAAGCAACCAGAACGTTTTTCCCCAGGGCAAGTTCTCCATTATTAATTGCCGGGCCATCAGCAATAATCCTGCTTTCTGAAACTTTATCCCCGACTGATACAATGGGTTTTTGGTTATAACATGTTCCCTGATTAGTTCTTCTGAATTTTTCCATATCATATATGTCCAGATCGTTCTTATTTTCTTGTTTATCAGGTTTTATTACAATCCGGGATGCTTCAACATCAATAACTGTCCCCATTCTTTTTGCTATAACAACAACCCCGGAATGTAAAGCTGCAACTTTCTCCATGCCTGTTTGAACAAGAGACTGTTCTGTTGTAAGGAGAGGGACAGCCTGCCTCTGCATGTTAGAACCCATTAAAGCCCTGTTTGCATCATCATGTTCAAGAAAAGGAATTAAACAAGCAGATACACTGAATATCTGCATTGGAGAAACATCCATATAATCTACAGTCATGGCAGGGATAAACCGAAAATTATTCTTAAACCTTGCACTGACAACTTTCTCTTTAAAACTTCCATCTTCTTTTAAAGGAGCATTAGCCTGAGCTACAATCTTATCTTCTTCCTCTGCTGCTGTTAAATATTCTATCTTATTAATTACCTTCCCATTTTCAACTTTTTTATAAGGAGTCATTATAAAACCATATTTATTCAGCTTGGTCATAGTTGCTAAAGAAACAATTAAACCAATATTTGGACCTTCTGGTGTCTCTATAGGACACATACGTCCATAATGAGTATAATGAACATCTCTTACCTGATAACCAGCTCTTTCCCTTGTAAGTCCGCCTGGGCCCAGTGCATTTAACCTTCTTTTATGTGTTAGTTCAGAAAGAGGATTGGTCTGATCCATAAACTGAGACAACTGGCTGGTACCAAAAAACTCATTAATAGCACTGGAAACCGGCTTAATACTTATCAAGCTTTGAGGAGTAAAGGACTCAACATCCTGAATTGTAAATCTTTCCCGAATTATTCTTTCCATCCTTGCAAAAGCAACCTTTAACTGATTAGTCAGGAGTTCACCCATACATCTAATCCTGCGGTTTGACAAATGGTCAATATCATCAGGTTCTGCCTCCTGAAGATAAATCCTGATTATCCTGTCAATTGTACGAACAATATCTTCCATAATAAGAGCTGTAGTAGTTACAGGTGTATTATATTTAAATTTTGCATTTATATTAAACCTGCCAACCTCATTTAAATGATAATTGGATTCTGAGAAAAATATATTCTGAAATTCTTTTTCAATAGTTTTTGGATTGACAATATCACCTGGTTTAATAATATTCATAATAGACTCAATAGCTAATAAAACAGAATTATCCCTATCCTTTACAATACTTTTAATTAGAACAAACTCATCATGGTATTTCTCAGTTTCAAGGACATAAATATAAGGAATCTGTTCGTAAGATATTTGTTCAATGATATCAGCAGAAATTTTTTCTCCTACTTCCAGTAAAACTTCTTCCCCTGATTTGTTTAATAAAGGAACAGCTAAATATTTTCCCAGAAGAGAATTAATAATAGCCTCTTTATCAATTTGACCTTCTTTACTAATAATATTAATTTTTTTAGAATTATAAAATGTATGCAGAACAGACTGGTTTAAGTCATACAAATGAGCTTTTTTCTCTATTACTTTTTCTTCACCCTCCTGAATACTGACGATTTTATTAAATGATACAAATTTATATTGTTTATAATCCTGAATAACTTCTTCTATTTTATGAAATTTCTCATAAGGAGTGTTTCCCAGTTCCAGCTCAACTTTAACATCTCTACTTTCTGAAGGTTCTCCTAATATTTTAATATTCACGATATATAAAGAATTATTTTCTTCTTTAAGTTCTGATTCACTCCTGGTAAAAATTATTTTCCCTGCTATTGGTAATTTTTTTGCTTCATTTGAAGGGAGAGTAATAATAATAGAATTATTCCTGTATTCATCAATTTTATAAACATCCAGAGTTCCAAGTCCAACTGCTTTTAAAAAAGTACCCAGGAATATCTTCCTCTTCCTGTCAATACGGACAATTATAAAGCCCTTACTATCGATTTCAAACTCCAGCCATGCTCCCTTATCAGGAATAATCTTAGTTGAATATAGACTATGCACTTCATCATAACCAAAGAAAACACCAGGACTGCGGTGAATTTGATTAACAACTACACGCTCTGCACCATTAATAACAAAGGTTCCCCTGCATGTCATTAAAGGTATATCACCAATAAAGACATCCTGTTCCCTTACTTCACCAGTTGTTCGAAAAATAAGTCTCAATTTTACTTTTACTGGAACAGTATAGCTTTTACCAATCAGACGTGCTTCAATTTCAGAATATTTGGGCTGTCCAACATAATATTCAATAAATTCAAGAATTACACTTCCATCAGGAGAAACAATAGGAAAAACAAAATTAAAAACACTCTGCAATCCCTTATCCATTCTTTCTTCTGGCTTTGTATCTTTCTGCATGAACCACTTATAAGTATTAAGCTGTATTTCTATTAAATCTGGTATAATATCTGATTTTTTTTGAAAGGAGCCAAAATACTCTTTTTTTAATTTCTTCATTATTTACACCCCAATTAGTGAATTCAAATTTAAAACAATGTATAGACTGTTAAAAAAGCCACAGAGACACAGAGGCACAGAGTATGATAAAATAAAATATTTATAATATTTTCTCTGTGCCTTTGTGTCTCTGTGGCTAATTTTTTGAACAATCTTTTCAATTATTTAACTTCAACTGTTGCACCAGCAGCTTCAAGTTTCTTTTTAATCTCTTCAGATTCTTCTTTTGATACTTTTTCCTTGACAGCCTTATTGCCGGCATCAACCAGTTCTTTTGCCTCTTTCAATCCCAGATTAGTAATAACTCTTACTTCCTTAATAACAGCAATTTTCTGAGAACCAACATTTTTTAAAATTACATCAAACTCTACCTTTTCTTCAGAAACCGCCTCACCGGCGTTTCCAACTGCACCACCTGCTGCTGCAACAGGTGCAGCCATAGCTGCTGCTGAAACATCAAATTTCTCTTCTAAAGATTTTACTAATTCATTTAACTCTAATACAGTCATATTTTCAACAGATGAAATTATCTGATCACTAGTAATTTTTTCTTGTGTCATAAAGCTTAAACCTCCTGATAGCTAATAAAAATTCTTTAAGATGCCCTTTTCTTTTTTTCTATAGCTTTTAAGACCAAGATGGGTTTTGTAACAATACCTTTTAAACCAAAAACCAGGCGATTAATTGGAGACTTTAATATATAGATAAATCTTGCAATTAATTCCTTTTTAGTTGGTAAAGAAGATATTTCTTTTAACTCATCAAGACCAAAAACTCTATTATCCAGATAGCCTAATTTTATCTTAAACTCTTTGTTTTCCCTGGCATAGTTATAAATAATATTTACAGTTTTAACAAAATCATCATTCTTACAAATCACTAAAGCAATCGGCCCTACAAACCATTCATCCTTAAAATCAAGATCAAGTTTTTTATAAGCTAATTTAGCAAGCCTGTTTTTTATTACTTTTAGTTCACTGTCTGCCTTAAAAAGTTTTTTTCTAAGTTCAGTAATCTTTTCTACATTAAGCCCTTTATATTCAGTAAATATAAGATGTTTACTTTCTTTTAACTGATTAATTAAATTCTCTACTGCTTCTATTTTATATTGCTGAACCATATATCCTTCCTCATCTCAAATTTTGAAATCTTTAAAATTATCATTTCATTTCTCTATAATTAACTTTAAGGCCAGGTCCCATTGTTTTACTGATAAAAAGATTTATTATATATTCACCTTTTACATCCTGCGGACGGGTCTTAAGCAGGCTTAAATAAAATTCTTTTATATTTTCTGATAATTCCTTAATTTCCATGGAAACTTTACCCGCACTTATACTGACAATTCCTGTTTTATCTGATTTAAATTCTGTTTTTCCTTTTTTAATTTCTTTTACTGCCTGTTTTAATTCAAAAGTAACTGTACCTGTTTTAGGATTGGGCATTAAACCTTTCCTCCCCAGAAGAGGGCCAAGCTTACTGACTTCCTTCATCATATCCGGTGTAGCTACTACAGTATCAAAATCAAACCAGCCCTTTTGTATTTTCTGAATCAAGTCTGTATCACCTACAAAATCAGCACCTGCTTTTTTAGCTTCTTCAGCCTTTTCACCTTTTGCAAGGACAAGTACTTTCTTAGGTTTACCAAAAACATGAGGAAAAGTTACAACACCTCTGATTCTCTGACCTTTACTCATATTTAATCGTACCTGTATATCGATAGATTCGTCAAATTTTGCCTGAGGCATCTCCTTTACAGTTTTTAAAGCCTCTTCTAAAAAATAAAGCTTACTTTCCTCGATTTTTTCCAGAGACTCTTTATATTTCTTACTCAATTTCACCATTTCTTTACCTCAATAAATCAACTTAAAAATTATATAATTTTTAAATTTTAAATCTTTGAATCTTCAAATCTTTCAATCTTTTAATCTTTCAATCTACTTCTACTCCCATATTCTTTGCAGTTCCTTTAATAATATTCATTGCAGCATTAATATCATTTGCATTTAAATCCTGCATTTTTTCTTTTGCAATTGCCTCTAATTTTTCACTTGACAGTTTACCAACTTTTTCTTTATTAGGCACTCCAGACCCTTTCTTGATTCCTAAAGCTTTCTTGATTAAAACAGCAGCTGGCGGGGTTTTAGTTATAAATGTAAAAGTCTTATCCTTATACACAGTTATAATAACAGGGATTATTGTATCACCCATTTTAACTGTCTTTTCATTAAAAGCTTTACAGAAATTCATTATATTTACTCCATGTTGACCAAGTGCCGGGCCAACAGGAGGTGCAGGATTAGCTTTTCCAGCTGGTATCTGTAATTTTATTAAAGCTGAAACAGGTTTAGCCATTTTTCACCTCAAAAATATATAATTTAAAATTCAAAATTTAAAATTTTGAATTTTAAATTTCAAATTTCATGTTTTCTCTATCTGTAAAAAATCAAGGTCCACCGGTGTTGGTCTACCAAAAATCTCAACCTGAACTTTTACCCTTCCTTTTTCAGGATGAATTTCTTCAACAATACCTTGAAATCCTTTAAATGGACCATCAATGATCTTTACTTTCTCATCAATACTAACAAAAATCTTGGAACTTGTCTTTTCTCCTTCTGCTACTACTATTTCTGTCTTCCTTAATATCGCCTGAACTTCTGATTCAATCAAAGGTTTTGGCAATTGTCCCACTTTTGCACCTAAAAAATTAGTAATACCCGGAATTTTTCTCAATAAATTTATATTTTCATTACTCATTTCCATATTAATCAAAATATAACCCGGGAAAAATTTCCTTTCTTTATTTACCTTTTTACTGTTTTGCATTTTTACGATCTGTTCAACAGGCATCTTAACATCATAGACAATTTCTTTAAATTCACCAGTATCTATTTTTTTCTGAATAACCTTACAAGCACGCTTTTCCTGAGATGACATAGTATGAGCAACAAACCAGCCCTGCATTATTTTATCACCATCTTAATTATCTCAGAAATCCCTTTATCAACCAGCCCAAGAAATAATGAAATAATAAAAACAGTTACAAGAACAACATAAGTAGAAGACTTCACCTCTTCTCTGTCCGGCCATGATACTTTTTTTAATTCAGCAATAGATAATTTTATAAATTCAATTAACTTTTTCATAATTTTTACCTTCAGGCCCGGCAGGACTTGAACCTGCAACCCCCGGTTTTGGAGACCGATGCTCTAGCCAAATTGAGCTACGGACCTATTTTATTTCCTTATGTAATGTATGCTTACGGTCAAATTTACAATATTTTTTTATGGAAATTTTTTCTGTTTTAACTTTTTTATTTCTTGTTGTAGTATAATTTCTCCGTTTACACACTTCACATTCTAATGTTACAATTTCTCGTGACATATTAACTCCTGTATCAACATAATAAATATATGGAGCCCACGACCAGGATTGAACTGGTGACCCCATCCTTACCATGGATGTGCTCTACCAGCTGAGCTACGCGGGCTCTTTCGATAAAAGTCCTCATAAAATATAGCTTAAATTTAATTTGTCAACCTTTTTTTTACGTTTTTTTAGTTTTTTTTAATTGATGATAAAAATTACTTGACGATTTATTTTTTATTTATATTTTAGTATAAAATCTTATATTTACTCACTTTTCAATATATCTTAAATTAAAAAAAATTTGTAAGCTGTAATCTGGAGAATAAAAACATGGATACAATTACGTTTGTTGTCATCACTAAAAACGAAGAAAGTAATATTAGGCAGTGTCTGGAAAGCATAAAGTGGGCAGATGAAATTATTGTAGTTGATTCTTTCAGCAAGGACCAAACTGTAAAAATATGCCTGAATTACACCAAGAAAATTTACAAACGCCAGTGGCCTGGAATTCCTGCAAGGCAGAGGTACTTCGGCTGCCTGAAAGCAAAATCTAAATGGATTTTTAATATTGATGCAGATGAAGTAGTCTCATCTTCACTTAAAAAAATAATCAAAAAAATCTTAAAGCAGGGAAGTGAATATACATGCTTTCTGGTAAGACGCTACAATCAAATTTTAGGGTCATTCTGGTTAAGATACCATCTTGATGTATGGGGATGTGATTATCTGCCTCGTTTATTTAATTCAGAGTATGTAAAAGTAAATAAAAACAGCAAGGCAGAAGGTTTAATTATTAAAGGAAAAACTATAAAAATAGAATCCCCTCTTTATCATTATACTCAACGTAATTTAAATTTCTGGTTTGAAAAAATCAATATCCGTTCAAACCGTGAAGCAGAAATGAAAAGAAAAAGACGAACTGTAAAATGGTATCATTTGTTATTTATTACACCACTTGCTTTTTTTAAATCATTTATAATCCGCAGGGGTTTTGCAGATGGCATGGGTGGATTAATTTTTTCTTTAAATTATATGCTTTACCGTACTGTTTTATATATGAAGATATGGGAGTATCAGAACATTAAAAAATACCAAAAAAAATGCACTGAAAAACCAATTTTTTTTAAAGAAAAAGACATTAATTGACATGATTGATTTCTATAATTTTTTTTATCTTATTAATAAAAATTAAAAAATCACTTAAATTATCTTTTATAATATCATAAACTTGATTTAGCTCTATATCCCAATAAATATGAACAATTCTATTTCGAAATTTTACCATTTTTGAAAATTTTTCAAAATCAGATTTCTTAATTATATTATTTTTCTGTAAAATTAAAAATATATCTACATAATCTTTAGGATTACCAAGTGATTTTCTAGCAATAATATGATTACCTATATCTATCATAGCTTCAATAGAAATTTGCAGCAGCCTTAAAGCTGTATTATAATTTCTATAATCATTTATAAATTCTTTTTTACCCTTTTTAATAATTTCTTTTAACTTAATAGAATTTTCTTTAATTAACTGGATAAATCTTTCTAGTTTTTCTATATTAATCGTCATGTTTTTAATAAATCCCCAGATTTTAAATTCTGTTTAAAACAAAGGAAATATTCTTCATAAAAGGGTTTAAAATCAAAATATTTTAAAATTATTTGTTCTTTATAATCTGATAATTTTTCTTCATTGGAACAATATACTATCTTCCCTTTTGTTAACATATCATATTGTTCTTTTAAAGACAATTTTTGTAAATTAGTGAAATCCACATTAGTTGTATTTAAAAAACTATTAATTCTATAAAGAACTTCTGCTTCTTCTATTAAAGTTAATACTTTTGAAGAAAGATAAAATAAATCAATATCACTTAAATTAGTATAAAAAGAACTTAGTCGGGAACCATATAAAATTATAGTATAAATATCAATAAATTTGTTCAATATTGTATTTAGTTTTTCAATTTTACTAAAATTTTTAATTATATTTTTTTTTCTCATAAATATTGTTAAATTATTAAATTTTTATTAATATAATTAAAGTATAATGCTGAAAAGCAAAGTCAAATAAATTAAATTTATAATCAGAATCATCCCTATTACTTTCGATGGATAAAAAACTTGCAATTTTATTTCAATATTATAATATAAAATTGAGAAACGTTTATAATGAAAAATGGAAAAAGAATGGAGATAGTTCCCATAAAAAATAATACAAGAATTACTCTAAAGACTAAAATAAGGAGGTTTATATGCAGGCAATTGTAGATAGGATTGAAGGGGAGATTGCTATTTTAGAAATTGAGGGGGAGATACTTATTGAGCTTCCAAAAAAATTCTTACCTAAGGGAACCAGGGAAGGAAATATATTAAAAATGACACTTGAAATTGATAAAATAAAAGAAAAAAAACAAAGAGATAAAGTTAAGAAACTGCAGGAAAAACTAAAAAAACAAAAATAAAGTGAAAAGCAAAAAGCTTATTATCTTCCTTTTCCCTCATTTCTCATCCCATGCAGGATATGGTCATATTAAAAGATGCCAGGTATTATATAAATTATTAAAAAATCATTATTCTCCTGAAATCCTTTTTTATAAAAAAAAATTACCTATTAAACAGAAATATTCCTTTTTCTCTTCTTTAAATCCTTTACTTAATTATATCAAGAATAAAAAGCCTGCTTTTGTAATACTGGATTTTATGTTTTATAATAAAAATGTTGTTAAAAAAATATCTATGATGACCCAACTTGTCATAATGGATTCAACAAAAATATATCATAATATTGGAAAGGCTGTCTATATAAACTCTACTACTCCTCTTTCCTTTAAATATTTAAATAACAACACATTAGTTTATGAGGGGATGGAATATCTACCTCTCACACAGGAAATGAAAAATTACAGCAAGAAAAAACCTTTTTTTAATAATAATGTATTTATATGCTTCGGAAATAGTGATCCTAATCAATTAAGTATTAAAATTTTAAAAATATTAAATAAAAACAATTTTAAAAATAAAATAATCTTAAATATAGGAAAATTTTTTAACACACAGTACAGGTTAAATCTAAAAAAATATATTACTGCTAATTTTAATAATTATTATGTTATTAAAAATACTGACAACATTATCCCATTTATATATAAGTGTTATTATTTAATCACTTCCTTCAGTATTACAGGTATTGAAGGCATTCTGCTTTTAAGGAAAGTAGGGTTGTATAATAATTCCTGCTATCATACCAGTTTATCAAAAACATTTAACAATTTTTTTTATCTTGGTACATATCCTTATACCTTACCTTATTTTATAAAAAAAAATTTAAATTTATTTTTTTCAAAATCAGTTGATACACATTTTCTTCCCCTAAAAAATTATAACCAAAATCTTATTAATATATTTAAGCAATTAAAAAAAACATCAAAGCTACCTTTTCAAATAAATTTAAATATTTGCCCTATATGCCGACATAAAAATATTAAACTGATTTTAAACCAATTGAACAGACAAATTTATCATTGTGTATATTGCAAATCAAAATTTTTATACATTAAAAAAGATAAATCCCCTTTTAAAAAATACAAACATTCTTATTTTAATAAAGAGTACAAGCAGCAATATGGGAAAACTTATATTGCTGACAAAGAGAATATTTCACGCATGGCTCTTAACCGGTTAAAAATTATTGTTAAATTATTAAAAGGTCAAATTAGAAATAAAAAAATATTAGATATAGGGTGTGCTTATGGTTTTTTCCTGAAGAGAGCTAAAACAATGGGATTTATATCTATTGGTATTGAAATTGAAAAAAATGCTGTCTGTTATAGTAAAACCAAATTAAAAATAAAAACCCTGCAGGCTGACTTTTTAAAGTATAAATTTAAAGAAAAATTTAATGTTATTACTTTATGGTATGTTATTGAGCATTTTAAAAATCAGGGAATAATTATAAATAAAATTAAAACTATTCTTAAACCAGGCGGGTTATTATGCCTTTCTGTTCCTAATGGCAATGGTCCATTTTACTGGTTTAATAAAAAACAGTGGTTGGAAACTCATCCGGATGACCATTTTTTTGATTATTCTTTAAAAGGGATTAAAATATTTTTAAAAAAAAATGGATTTAAATTAATTAAAAAACAAATCACAGGTTTTCATCCGGAAAGGTATATAGGATGTCCTGGATTAATAAAGCCATTATTAAAATTGCTTAAATATGGCGATACAATGGAACTGTATTTTAAACAGGTTTGAATTTTATATGTTCCCTGGTAAAAACGATCAATCCTAATATAATATAAAAAAGTACCTGAAAAAGCCATATATAGATAGAAAATGTAGCAATAATATTATACTCAACTGTATTGATTTTAACAAATTCAGAATTTATAAGATAAAATGAAAAAAATATACTGGCTTGAAGAGGGCCAATAGCTCCAGGCCCTGATGGTATGGAAACTCCAAAAGCTGATACACAGACAAATAATAATACAAAAAACACAGGGGAAAAATTCATTGGAAAAATATTAAAAATATCCATACTATATAGAAATAGATAATTAACAAAACCTATAACTAGCCATAATACAAATGTAAATATTATAAAATAAATTAATTTTTTAAAACTTTTAAAAACATGCAGACCTTCATAGAATTTTTCTAACATTAATATCAATTTTTTCATTAAATTATCCGGGATGAAAAACAACATTTTTTTTATTATATTTAAAATTAAATTTTTATTAAAGTAAAAAATTATCAGCAATATAATAGCCAACAAATAAATACTTAAACCTAATATCCCAACCTTATAAAAAATCTTATTTTGAATAATATTTAAAAGAAAAATTAGAACAATTCCAATTCCTATAACAAGACCATCAAAAGCTCTTTCCAGAACAACAGTTCCTAAAATCGTACTTTTACTGATTTTTTCCAGTTTATTTAAAAAATAAGCACGGTATAACTCACCTGCTCTTGCAGGCAAAATAGAATTTACCATAAATCCTACTATTACTGTTTTAAATAATGATGATACTTTCAATTTTTTAACATGTGAAAATAAATATTTCCATTTAAAAGAACGAATATAGAGGACTAAAAAAAGTACAGGAATGATTAATAATACTATTTCTAATTTTATTAATTTAAAGGATTGAAAAAATAATTTAAAATCAATGTTATGAAATGTTAAATCTAAAAAAACAAAACTTATGCCTAACTGTGAAAGATACGAGTAATAATTTTTATTTTTATTTATATAATAAATCAAAATAAATATAATATATATTCCTGAAAATATAAAATAAAATTTTAAGTCAGACTGGAGGCGAAGCAATGAATAAATTAAAGGAAGAAAAAGAAATATATGTTTAATTATTTTTTTCAAACGATTTTTTATGCTCCATACTTATTCAGCTTCATTGCTGAGGCAAGCATTAAAGGCATGGAATCTATAGCATAAAATATTCCTAAACTGCCTTTTAAACACTCATTTTCTGTAAAACCCTTAACATCATTTTTCCTGATAAATTTAGAATGAAGCAGAAAAGGATTGGGATGCCAGGAATGACCTGAAAGAATCACTGGTGTGGAATGATCCGCTGTAATTACAAGAACATCTGGTTTTAATGATAAAATATCCGGTATGATTTTATCGGTCTGTTCAATTACCTTTACTTTATTATCAAAATCACCATCTTCCCCATAAGAATCTGTCTTTTTTATATGAACATAAAAAAAATCATACTTATCATAATTTTCTTTTAAACAATTTATCTCATCCTGAATAGTTTCACCTTTAACATCCAATGTTTCCATGCCAACTAAACGGGCAAGCCCCTTATACATTGGATATGAAGCAATAGCAACTGATTTTAATTTAAATAATTCTTCCATGGAAGGAATTGGGGGAACCTTTGCTATTCCCCTAAGCAGGGCAGTATTTGCTTTTTCTTGCTCTTTTAATATTTCCCCTACTTTATCAATAAATTTGTTAACAATCTTCTCTGATTTTTTTGATTTATCTTCAAGTGCCTGTGAATACTTTATTTTTAACCCGGTTTGCTGTGGGTCAGCATCTGTTAACGGTTCTTCCAGACCTTCTCCCCTGAAAATAACAACAAAACGATGTTCCTTACCGGATTTAATTATTATTTCTATATCATCAATTGTAGTAATCTTCTCCTGTAATATTTTACATAATTCCTGGTTCTTTTCAGTTGGGATCCTTCCTGCTCGTCTATCAAGGATTATGTCATTATCATCTTTAGTAGCAAAATTAGCACGTGCTGCTAAATCTGTTTTAGTAAGAGGGAAATTAATACCAGATGCTTCTAATATACCTCTACCAATAATATGCTTAATAGGATCATAGCCGAATAAAGACAGGTGAGCCGGGCCGCTTCCGGGAGTGATGCCTACTCCAACAGGATGTGTCAATCCCAAGGCAGATTCTTGCGCGAGTTTATCCAGGTTAGGAGTATCAGCATATTCAAGCTCTGTTTTACCATCCATGGCAGGAAGACCCCCAACTCCATCCATTACAAGTAAAATTATTTTTTTATCATTTGATACTGTTAAATTTTTCATTAATTCTTCAGATAACATTTATATCTCCTTTAGTATTTAAAAAGTTATTATAATATATAATTATTTTTTTTTCTGTCAAGAATAATTTATATGCTTATTTTTCAATGCCTTCTACTAAATCGCCAATCTTTATTCCATTTTTTTTAAACCATCCCTGATTAACCTCAAGAGCATACTTAACTGGAACAATAGAAGAATGGCGTGTCTCTTCATCAAGTGGAGACATATCATGGATACCGATAATTTTAAAATTTGTATTAATAAAAGCTATTGATAAAGGGATAAATGTATTTTTCATCCAGAAAGATGCTGCTATTAAATTATTAAATTTAAAAAGCATTCCTTCATCTTCATTCATTTCTTTTCTGAACATTAGTCCTTTTCTTCTTTTTTCTTCAGTATCAGCTATATCAACAATTAATTTTTTATTATTAATTACAATGATTTTCTTTTTCTGACAGGAAGATATAAATATAAAACATAATAATAATACAAATATTCTTGTAATAACAGACATATATCAAGATACCATTACAATAAATAATGACATAAATTTTATAATAGTTCCTTTAATATTTTTATACTCTCTTCAATTTCTTTTCTTATTAAAGAATTCTGATTTTTTTTTAAGAAGCCTTCATAATGCTGAATCTTCTTTTTAACCCACTTTCTCATCCAGTTATCTGACATCATCAAAGCCCCTCCTTTTTAAATTAATTTTTAAAGTTTTGCAGGGACAAGGTCGGAGGCATTGTCACTACGTTAATATTATTATCGGAATAAATTATTTTTAATTAAAGTAAATGGGGACGTATACCGTCCCCCTTTTTTACTTGACATTATAATTGATTTTATTTTATTACTATTTTTAATTAACAAAGCCATGATAAAAAATAATAATTTATTTACAATACCAAATTTATTATCCTTAAGTAGAATCATTATACTGCCATTAGTGGTCTATATTATTAAAAATGATGTCTCTTATAAAAATTTTTTTATTATCTTATTTTTATTATTTTTTATAGCTACAGACTATCTTGACGGTTATCTGGCAAGAAAATTAAAAAAAACTTCAAAACTTGGGAAAATATTAGACCCTTTAGCAGATAAAATTTGTATAATTACCGTAAGCTGCTTAATTACAAAATATAAATCATTTCCATTATGGGCTTTTTATATTATTTTGGTAAGAGAATTTATTGTAATAATAGGTTCAACTATTCTTATAAAAAAGAAAAATTTTATTCCCATTTCTAATATCATTGGTAAGGCTTCTGTGTTTTTTATATCATTATCGATTTTAGGATACCTTTTTTTATCAGAACATAATTTAATACCTTATACGCTTTTAATAATAGGATTAACACTATATATAATTTCTTTCTTCCTTTATTTACTTCGTTATTTAAAAATTATGGAGTATATTCAGAAACATATTATAAAAATATATTCTTATTTTCAAAAAATGTAAGAGGACGAAAAATGGGGACGGTGGGTGGAGGTGTTAGTTTATGTTTGATTTAGTATAAGTTTTAAACTTAATCTTTCTATAACTATATTTTTTTAATTTATTATTATAATATTTTTACAACGTGCCCCACCGTCCCCTTTATTGTCCTGAGGACTTAGTTCTTTTATCTGCTTCTTCTTCAATTTCTTCCCATCGTTCCATTCCCATTTCATTAATCATATCATCACCATCATATGTATCTTCGTATGTATCAACAATTCCTTCTAAATTATCAAGGTAAATATAAAACTCTCCATTCTTCTCATCAGGGTCATGCCGTATAATAAAACGAGTGATATGCATTACTTTATACTGTGGAATATATTTTGTATAATAAGGAATATACATAGGAATTCTTGCTTTTAATTGTTTCCACCCTCTATAATTTAAAGTACCCATATCTATTGGATACTCAATTCCCTGATAATTTTTAACCCAGATTTCCAAATGATGACGATAATTACGACCTACTGCCCAGATAGATAATCCTTTTAACTTTCCAACAACTGCAATAGGACGTGGTGGTCTAATTTCCATCCAGTTAAACCCTCTTTTATAACTCCATTCCTTAACACCGATACAATATTTTGAGTTATTAGGAAATTTTTGTTTTATTTCAGAAGATGCACCAAGAACCTTTTTTGCCCTGGCAAAACCCTGATCAATAGGCATAAGAGCTCTCCATGAACTACAGTTCTCAAAATCCTCTACAAGAACCAGCTCTAACTTCTGTTTGCTTGATTCCTTTGGAAAATATATCCCGGCAATTACATCTCCCTCCTTTGTTTCTGGCACTTGAGCTAAAACTGTATTAAAAAGTAACCCGCATATTAATAATAATATTAATAAATATTTAATCCTTTTCATTATAAAGCTCCTTCTAAAATAAATTTTTACCAGGTATCTCTTATATCATCACCATCAATTCTTTCTATATATACATCTGTAATTACTTTCATATGATCAAAATAAATATATATTTTATCAGCTCTTTCATCAGGATCAGAAATTATAACAAATTTCATAAACTTTAAAGGTTTTTCTTTAGGAAAATATTTTTCCTCTTGTGGTATATATTCTGGTATGTCTCTGGCAAGATTCCGCCATCCTGCAAAATTAATTTTTCCCATATTAAGGGCATATACAAACC
Organism: uncultured bacterium; assembly: GCA_965373035.1. GTDB lineage: Bacteria > Spirochaetota > JAHITG01 > JAHITG01 > JAHITG01 > CBDVEP01. The sequence goes on along the minus strand of CBDVEP010000004.1, from coordinate 25,687 downwards.
CATTAAAATCTTTCATATGTATTTCAAGAGTATATCTAAAACTCCTGCCAGCTACCCAGACATCTATTGATTGAACTTTTCCCGGCATAGGTATAAATCTTTCATTCCGAGGATTAGGAATTGGTGCATTAAATAAATGCTGTAATTCTGGATATAATTCTTTTTTATAAACAGGTGGTAAAACTTCAATAAAATTGTAACCTCTTGTCTTAAACCCTGCTTTAACACCAAGGCATGTCTTCTTTCTATCATCAGAAACAGCCAGACCCCATGGCCCGCCTGCTGAAGCTTTAATGCCAACCATATCTTTATCAGAATTAGGGCTTGTTTCACCAACAACCCACGCTCCAACAATATTTGCCTTTTCAAAATCAGATATAACAGGAGCCTGAATACTCATAACTTTCTTTGTTGAATGATACCTTTCTCCTCCGGAATACAGAAAATAATTAAATAATAACAATATTATGATGGAAAATAATATTTTTTTAATCATTTTTTTCTCCTTTTCCATTTTTTTTAATTTTAACTATTTTTTTTTTAAAGTCAATAAAAATATCAAGATTTTAACAATCTTGCATATATATAACTTTCTAAATTTAATATCGGCAAATATTATATAAATGTTAATAATTCTTTTGATTTTTTTTATTTTTTTATTTCTCTCAAGTATAACTCTTCTCTCATTTTATTCACATAATCCTTGTTCTCAAATGAATATTTAAATTTTGTATGGATATCATAATCTCCTCTAATAATAGCTACTGTATCCTCAACAATAACAAGCTCTTCATTAGTTGGTATAACAAACACCCTAATAGGAGAATTATCAGCATTAATAATAAATTCATGATTATGGCTGACTGCTTCTCTGTTTCTTTTTTTATTAATGATTATACCCAAATTCACCATATTTTCAAGAGCATTTTCTCTGAGTGTCCATGCCATTTCACCTGCTCCTGCTGTAAAAACAATGGCATCCACCTTACCTAAAGAAGCAATATATGCACCTAAATATTTTTTTATCCTGTGTACTTCCATATCAATAGCTAACTGACATCCTTGCTCCCCTTTTTTCGCACCTGCAAATATATCACGCCTGTCAGCATACTGACCAGTAATTCCCTTAAGCCCACTTTCTTTATTTAATAAGCTTATTACTTTATGAGGATGTATATATTCTTTTTCAGAGATAAATTCAACAATGGCTGGATCAATATCTCCTGACCTTGTTCCCATGATAAGACCTTCCAATGGAGTAAAACCCATGCTGTGGTCATAAGCTTCTCCATTTCTAACTGCTGTAAAGCTAACTCCATTTCCAATATGACAGGTTATCAGGTTACATTCAAGGGGACTTTTATTTAAAAGTACTGCTGCCCGGCGTGAGACATATAAATGAGATGTCCCATGAAAACCATATTTCCGTACCCCCAGTAAAGAATACCAATCATATGGAATAGCATAACGATAACAATGAGGAGGCATGGTTTGTAAAAAAGCAGTGTCCATTACTGCAACATGCGGCACATCAGGCAAAATATCAATAGCTGATTCAATTCCCAAAATATTATTTGGATTATGAAGTGGGGCTAGATCTGATAAATTCCTGAATGTTTTAACAACTTTTCCATTAGGCCCATCAATTAATACTGATTTTAAAAAATGCTCACCTCCATGCACTACTCTGTGCCCTACGCCTTTAATTTTTCTAATATTATCAATCACACCATGATGATTATTAAGTAATACTTCAATGATTAAATTTATAGCTTCATGATGATCCGGGACCATCTCCATTTTTTTATAAACATGACGGCCGGGTACTTCATGTTTGATAAAAGACCCACCAATGGCAATTCTTTCAACTATACCTTCAGCCATAGCTTCATGTTTATCAAAATTAAAAAGTAAATATTTTATAGATGAACTGCCGCAGTTTATTGTTAGAACAATCATATCTGATTTAGAAATTTTCTTTTTACCCTTGGTTTGATTAACTTTAGTACCCATAATTAAACCTTTCTTAAACATATCCATAATAAAATAAATAAGATAAAAGAAAAACAACAAAACTGATAAATGCTAAAAATGAAAAAACAATGAGATATATATTGACTGTAAAATTACTTTTTTCTTTGCTGGATAAGACAATTTTTTCCTGAACCCGCTCGCGGCTCATTGGAGGATAAGAAGCTGGTACCCACATAACACCCCTTAAATATTCTTTCTGCTCTAAACAAACATCAGCTAAATATTCAAAGCCAACCCATGGGCTCATATCAGTTGGATACTTTTTATGTTTCTCATAATGAACTAATAATTTATAATTTTTATCATCCCAATAATCGAGAATTTCAGAACTAAGTAAATTATAAATATGTTCGAAATCAATGATATTCTGGTAAACCTGCAAACCTATATGATTAAAAAAATCTATAATAACTTTAGAATAATGAAGAGATTCTTTATCCTTAGTATCTTTAGAATGGAGTAAATCATCTGTTATAAACTGAGCAGCTTTAGCTCTTGCTTCAATCAATGGAGAGGAATTCCATATATTCTCAAGATTAAGATACAGCCGAAAGGTGTTTTCTTTCTTTGAATTCACGATATAATAAATAAAATAAAACAACAAAACAATAAAAATAAAACCAAGTATTATAAAAATTAATAATAATTCAGTTCTGTTATTTATAAATTTAAATAATCCCCTGGCATAACTATTTTTCACATTAAAAATGAAAAATATTGACAATAATTTTAAATAAAGGTTAACCATTTATGCCTATCCTCTGCTTCTCCATTAATAATTGCAAAAAATTCATCCTGCAGTTTTTTTGTAATTTTGCCTGGTTTCCCTTCACTGATAATAATATTGTCAATCTTAGTTACAGGTGTAATCTCAGCAGCAGTACCAGTCATAAAAACTTCATCTGAAATATATAATGCTTCTCGCGGAAGCACATGTTTTTTTACTGTTATTCCCAGCTTGCGTGATAGAACAAAGATACAATGACGTGTAATACCAGCAAGGATTGAAGAACTGGAGGGGGATGTAAAAACCACACCATTCCTTACAATAAAAACATTTTCTCCTGACCCTTCAGAAACATATCCATAACTATCAAGTGCAATTCCTTCATCATAACCATCCTGTATAGCATCAATTTTAATTAATTGTGAATTAACATAATTACCTGTAATTTTCGCCATCATTGGATATGTATTAGGTGCAGCTCTATTCCAGGAAGAAATTTTAACGGAAATTCCTTTTTTCAGAGCATTAGGACCTAAATACTTTCCCCAATCCCAGGCAGCAACCATAACATTAATAGGTTCGTTTAATGGACTTACTTGCAATGAATTAAGTCCTCTATAAATAAGAGGACGGATATAACAATTTTTTAAATTGTTTTTTTTAACAGTATCAATGATAACTTGCTTTAATTTTTTTTTAGAATATTTTGGCAGCATTCTAAATATTCTGGCAGAATCGTAAAGTCTATTAATGTGATCATCAAGTCTAAAAACAGCTGGGCCTTTTATTGAATCGTAACATCTTATACCTTCAAATACTCCGCTTCCATAATGAACTACATGAGATAAAATATGAATATTAGCTTTATCCCAATCAACAAATTTTCCATCCATCCAAATCTTATCAGCTTTAAATGGCATGTTAGCCCCTCCAATTTTTTAAATTTTTTATTATTTTTATTTTATTAAATATTAATCTGAAGTCAAATATTTTTTAAAAATTCAAAAATCTAACTAAAAATTTTGTATATAATCTATAAATAATAAACAGGAGGTTTAACATGAGTGATTTAAATACTGTATCTTTAGTAGGACGTTTAACCCATGATGCTGAAATTAAGGTTAATGGTAATGGTACTTCATGGATGATTTTTAGTCTGGCAAATAACTACTGGTATAGTCATAATAATGAAAAAGTAGAAGAAGTTAGTTTTTTCAAAGTTAAAGTATGGGGAAAAATGGCAGAGTCGCTTAAGGAATATCTTGTAAAGGGAAAGCAAATTGGTGTAGTTGGAAGATTGCGTCAACATAAGTTTAAAGGAGATGATGATAAAATGATAAACATTATCGAAGTAGTTGCCAATCAAATACAGCTTATTTCAAGTTCTAAAAATATGGAAATGCCCCTGCAAAGTGAAACAGTTGAATCAGACGTACCGTTTTAAGTTTTGGGGACGGTGCGTACTTTGTAACATTATCATTCTATTACTATCCGTTTTAATTTTATTATTATAATAATGTTACAAAGTACGCACCGTCCCCTACTTCTTCCCGACAAGATTAATATACAACTCAACTTCTGCTTTGCTGATTCCCATGATCTTTGCAATTTCTTTATTGCTTTTTCCTTCTTTCAATAAATCTTTAATAATATTGCTTTTATTTTTTTGGTTAATGGTTACAGCATTATCAATAAAAATTTTATTTGAAAATTGTTTCTGATTATTTGAACTTTTTAAATCCTGAAATTTTTTATCGGCTAATTTTAAAAGATTTTTTATTTCATAAATTTTTTCTTCTAATAAATCTATATTATTCTTTGTTATTTTATTAAATTCTATTATTAAACTGTTAATTTCTGCATGGTGTTTCTTTTCAGGCTCATTAATCTTGGTTAAAATTTTTTTATAAATAAAATATATTAAAAAAAAATTAATAATAATGGAAATAATCAGGTAAAACATATCTTTATAAGGTTACTTTTTAACATCAATAATATTCCCTTTTTCAGGGTCTTTAAACAAGTCTGATTTTTTTTTCTGGGTTTCTTTTTTTTCTTTTGAACTCTTTTTATGAGTAAATTCACGCTTCTTCCGTGCATCTGTATTAATAATTTTATCTTCTTCATCTATATGTTCCAAATACAACACATGATGCTCCTTTTGTTATGATTCTTTATGAATAATACTGCCCTGTTGTGACTGCTTCATTGCTGCTGCATTTTCAATATTATGCTGTGCTTTTCCAACATTGCCCATTTGTCCGAGTATGGTTTGAATGTCTATCGGTAAAATAGCCATTAGTATAATTTTTCTCCTTTTTCTAACTTTGGTTCTTCATAAGGAAGAACCTTTATATTACCTGCTTCCTGAATAAAAGTCACATATTTAAAAGAATCCTTTACTTCCAGAAAAGCATCTTTAACAGTTATACGAACTTTTGGGAACACCTCTTTCTGGACACATACTTTTCCCTTTTCTTCAATAGAAGCAAGATAACTTTTAATTTCTACAATCTGTTCTTCAATCTCATTCATGCGTAGATTCAACTCTTCTTTTTCTCCAAGCATTTTAATTAATACTTCCTCTTTTTCAGGAGGAAGCTTACCGCCAAGAGTTCTTTTCTGATTTTCAAGTGTAGTAATATTCATAGAAAGTTCCTTTGTCTTATCCTTATCATTACGAAGTTCTTCATTAAGCTCCATTAACTGCTGCCTGGATTTTGGATCAATACCTACCTCAATTTCAGTTTCTGTATAGGATTGAGACCCAATAACTTTAGCATTAATTTCTTCACCTGCTCTGATCCTGCCTCCTACAATCATTGCCCTTTTACCATTACAAATAACTCTCTTACCAGCATCCACAAAACTATGCATTAAGCCTTCACCAATAATGATGTCGCGTCCTGCTTCCAGTCGTTTAGCATGCTCAACAAATTTTGCTATAATATCATTACCAGCAACAATAAGAGCTTCATCCTTACCCAAAAGACCCTGTTTGATAACAATATCACCTTCAGCTTCTAACTGAGCCTTGCCAACACTTCCTTTAATATCAATATTTCCAGCAGCTTTAATACTGAATCCATCTTCTACATTCCCTCTTACAATAACTGTTCCTAAAAAGACAACATTACCGGTTTCTAAACTTACATCACCTTTAACTTCATAAACCGGTTCCACATTAATTCTTCCTTTTACATAAACCACCTGTCCATTTATTTCCGCAACTAATTCTGTTTTATCTTCATTTAATTTTGTATTTTTACCAACAGTCAATGGCACATCTCTTCCATTTTTCGCAGGAAGCTCACGGCCTGTAACTGTCTTTCCAGCTATACCCTGCGAGGCTGGAATCTTTTTAGCCAACACCTGACCAACTACTACATTTTCAATTAAATCCAACTCTCTAAAGTCAACCCTGCCTTTTTCATCTTCAGATAACTGCATTTCTTTATCTACTCTAAATTTATAGTCGATTTTGGAATCCTCACCTTCCTTAGGGGAATCTCCTTCAGCAATTAAAACAGGCTGATTATATTTCTCTTCCTCAGTAGCTTCTTTAATCGTATCCAGCTTAATACCATATACTACATTTCTTCTTTCCAACTCACCCATAACATCATCCATCTCTACCACACGACCAGTTTTTCTGGGTGCTATTAAAGTCATATAAGCTTTCATCTCATCTTCTGATACTTCTACTGAAAATTTTCCATCATATTCAGGATTTGGCTGCCATTGTCCTATCTTAACTTGTTCTCCTTTTGCTTCGTCAACTATTTTTTTTATTAAATTTTCATCCGGGTTTAAAATTTGTTTTTGATAAAGTGCATTTTGAACTTCCTGAAGAGATATGGTTCTCCCCTTTCCTATAGGTGGTTTAACAATGACCATAATACCATTTTTAATAATTCGTATTTTATAAGAGCCATCTATATCCTGAATGATCTCTTCTTTAGCCATTTTTTGAGTCATACTTGTTAATTCCTGTAATTCTTCAGTAACTTTTGAAGCAGAAGATTTCACAAGCAGCTTAAAAGGTTTTCTGCCAATCCCTAAAAATCCATTCGACCCTTTATCTAAAATTTCATATTCTAAATCAGCAATCCCTACGTTTAATTTTTTACTGGCTGTTTCCAGACCTTCTTCAATGGAATAAGATATAACTTCAATAAAATCATCCCCTTCATCCTCCGGGATACCAGAAGAAGATTCCTGTACAGCCGCATCTTCAGTTAATAATTCCTTTAATCTATCCATATAATTCCTCTGTATAAATGGCTGTATAAAAAGCCACAGAGCCACAGAGACACAGAGTAAATTAAAAAAAATGTTTTAAAAATTTTATAAAAATTATTCATTTTTTAATTATAATTTATAATTCTTTACGAAATTCTAAAAATTATAATATTTTCTCCGTGCCTCTGTGCCTTTGTGGCTAAATCTTTAAACAACCAAAATTATCAAACTCATAGTTTTAATATATCAACCTATTATAATTATCGAACCTATTAAAAAATATTACATTAATCTTTTTCAGTTAAAAATCTGATTTGTTTTAACTTAGCTTTAATCCGCATAATAGCTTTGGTGTGAAGTTGAGAAACACGTGATTCTGTAACATCAAGAACCTCGCCTATTTCTTTAAGTGTTAAATCCTCATAATAATATAAAATAATAACTTCTTTTTCTTTCTCCGGCAGACTTTGAATAACTTTAGCAATTACATTTTTTACTTCATTTTTTTCAACAAGCACATCAGGATTTAAAGAAACAGGACTTTCCAATGTTTCAATCATTGAAACTTCATCATCATCACTGCCAACATGCCATATCTCATTTAGAGAAATAACAGCAGTACCACTTATGTTATTCATCAGTTTATTAAAATCTTCAATAGGTAAATTTAAAGCATCTGCCAACTCCTCATCAGATGCTGGTCTTCCATATTTGGTTTCAAGTTCAACAATTAAATTTTCAACCTGCTTTGCTTTCTGCCTTACTGAACGCGGTATCCAATCACGCTCCCTTAGCCCGTCAAAAATCGCACCTTTTATTCTTGTCATAGCATAAGTTTTAAACTTTATATTTCTATCTGGTTCGTATTTTTCTATAGCATCTAATAATCCTAAAACACCATCTGAGACCAGATCATCAAAATCAGTATTTGAGGGCATACCAATAGCTACTTTACCGGCAACATATTTTACCAGGGGTGCATATTTTTTAACAAAATGTTCGCGAACATCTGGATTGTGATCTTTTTTATACTGCTGCCATAATTCATTTTCATCACAATTTTTATACTTATCTTCAAACATAAAAAAACCTTCCTACAATATCTACTTATAGACTTAACGGCTCCAATATATAGTTAAAATAAGAAAAACAAAAAAAAGAAGGATTAATATCATGACTACCCATACTGGATTCATCTTAAAAAAACTTAACATTTCAAATTTATTTTCTTCTTCCTCAAGGACAGGTGCCGCGATTTTTATTTCTGGAGGGATGAACATTTTACCAGCAATACCAGGTCCAAAATTAACAAGGATCATAAGATTCCCCGTATCCTCCTGCTTATTGATTTCACTAATTGTTGCAGGAATTGGTATAATTTCATTATCCTTTTTTCCACCCAGTAAATTACCAAGGTAATCACCAATCTCACGTTCATCAATAATTTTAACCATTATTTGATCACCAATCTGCAGCTCACTACATGGAATTCCCCTTATTGGAGAAAGAAGTGGTTCTACTTTTAATAAAACTAAAGATATATTTCTAATATGAATTTCTTCTTTCAATTGTACTTCTTTTCCCTTCTCATTATCACTCACATCCACCAGTTCTTCTTCCTTTTTTACTACATAAGTTTCATTAGATTTATGAAGACGAAAAAGGTCAACCCCTTCTGATTCGATCTTTATAGCACAGTTAGATTCTGTTAATATTTTAAAAAAAAGCTCGGAAAAGACTACTTTTAATTGCTCTAAATCAAACTTGTCATCTCTCAACATTTTAGTAAATATTCTTTCTTTAAAATCTATTGTACTGATTGCTTCACGTAAGCGGCCAATCATCTCCAGATTAGGATTTTTTTCTTTTGTATATTTAATAATTTCACTTTTAAAATCTTCATATTTTAATTTGCTATCAACCTGGCTAGCTTCTATTTTCTTATCAACAATTACATATAAATCTTCTATAGTTTTTGATCTTAAATTCAAAACAATAGAAATAACACCATAATTATGAGTTTTATGTCCCATATACCGAATTTTTAAAACCAGAAAGTCTTTTGGCATTGATTCAATTATTTTACGGGCGCCTGTAATATCACCACCTGTAAACTCAATTAATAAAACAGCAAGCTTTTCATCAACACCTGTTGCATACATTAAATCTTTTACTTTAGGATCTGTATCCATTTTTTCTTCCTTATTCTTCCTTATTCATCATAGTCCTGACTGCTTCTGCCATAATTTTAGGATCATTTATAATTTTTTTATTATTAATAATAATATGTTTCCCTAAAGAATCTTTTGATAATTCATTCAATTTCTTCAATTCATCCTGTGTAGTAAATTCCTGATGTATGGGCGTATCAAGTGGAATATCATTTATATCCTTATCGTCTATAATAACTTTATTAACTACACCTGTATCCTTATAAGTATCTTTACTATCATTAGATCTACTTTCTGCTTCTTCTGAAATTTTTATATTACTTTTTTCAACTGAAGGAGAATTTAAACTTTCCTCTTGATAGCTTTCTTTTATATTATTTTCCTGAATTTCAGATGTGCTTTGCAGATATTCCATTTTTTGATTATTAAAGACATATACCTTTAATATATGAGTAATAAAAAAGCCCATTGGAATAAAAAATATTTCAGAAATAATAATTCTTTTTATAATAATTCCAATATCCACATGATTAATTAAACCTAAAAGAAAAACCAAAAATAACACTATACAGGCAAAAACAATAGTTATTTTAAATTCAAATTGCATAATTATTTCTTTAACTTTTATCATTAGATTTATAATAATAAAAAATATTTTATTAGCAACTTTTTTTTTAAAATTTAATCTGCTTTTAATAATTTCACAAAAAAATCTTTTATACTTGACTTTTTTTCAACTTCTATTTTTTCATCTATCATACGACTAACTATATCTCTAAAACATAAACTTGCATTGGATTTAGGATAACTATTAACAAGAGGGGACTGCTGATGAATAGACTTAACAACATTAGCATCATCAAAAATAAAGCCACTGTAATATATTTTTATATTTAAAAACTGCTCTGATATAGAGATAATTCGTGAAGAAACAGTTTTGGCTTCCTGAAAACTTTTAACCCTGTTAATAATTAAATTTATCTTCTTATCGCCTTCGGAAGAAGTAATTACTTTAATAATACCATAAGCATCAGTTACCGATGTTGGCTCCGGGGTAGTTACAATAAATGTTTCATCAGCAGCATTAATCATAGCAAGAACATTATTTGAAATACCAGCTCCTACATCAATTAATAAGTAATCATTGTGATTTAAGCCCGACATCCCATTAATAAAACGTTTTCTATCAATATCTTTTAAATCTGCTAATTGCCTGAACCCTGAAGCCCCTGCTATAATATTAAAATTGTAATCTACATTTTGAATAATATCCTCTAACTTTTTCTCTCCATTAAAAACATGATACAAGTTATATTTTGGCAGGACACCTACAATAACATTAATATTTGCCAGGCCTAAATCCGCATCCATAACTGTTACTAATTTTCCACTTCTTGCAAGAAGAATACCCATATTAACTGCTAAAATAGATTTTCCAACCCCTCCTTTTCCACTTGCAATAGTTATAATGCGTGTTTTTTCTTTTTTAGCTTTATGTTTCTCAACTATTTTTCTTAAGGACTCAGCCTGGTCCGTCATATTAATACTCCTTTAAAATAGATTCTACTAAAATCTCTGGATTAGCTATACTTATATGTTTTGGAACATCCTGCCCAAAAGCCACATAAGAAACAGGTTTTTTTAAGTGATAAAGAGTATCCACAATAGAGCCGGGTTTTGTAGTTTCATCTAACTTGGTAAAAAGTAAATATTTATAATTCAGGATAGAATATTTATCATTAATATACAGCAAGTCACTCCTTTTTGTAGAAGCACTCATTACAAGAAAAACATCTATATTATGAAAATTAATGGATTTTATATAATTCTTGATAGTTGAAATAGAAATTTCATCCTTAGGGCTCCTGCCTGCTGTATCAATAAGAATAATCTCAGCTTTTGATTTTTTAAGTGTATTTTTGAAATCAATTTTATTATCAAATTTTCTAAAAGGGATTTGCATGATATCACAATAAGAACGTAATTGTTCAGTAGCTGCAATTCTGTAATTATCCAGGGAGTAAATTTCTACATTTTTTTCTTCCTTTAATTTATAATTTGCTGCTAGTTTAACCAGGGTTGTGGTTTTTCCAACTCCTGTGGGTCCAACAAACATAAATATTTTTGGTAATTTACCTTTAGTTTTAACAGGGTCAATTACTTCAATGATATCCATCAAGCGAAGTTTTAATTTTTCCAGAATGATACTCTCATCTTCAATATTTTTTTCTATTATCTCTTTTTTAATACCTTCTATCAAATATTCAATTAGTTCATCATTTAATTCATTGTTTTTCAACAATTTTACATATCTATGCATAAGTGTATCTTCTTCTGAAATAATTAAATTTTCTTTTACCAACACTTCTTCTTTATTGACTAATAAAGATAATTGTTTCTTTATCTCCAGAAGTTCCCGCTGAATTGTCATATCATTAGATACTGTTTTTTTAGGATCTTTCTTTACCTTGGAAATTAAATTTTTATCAGATTTAAAGCCTACAACTTCCACCATTGGTTTCCTGAATATTCCTAAAAAACCACTGGTATTAATAATTCTTTGTTTTAACATCATAGCATCAGGCCCTAAGTCTCTCCTCATTTTACTCATAGCTTCCTGCAAATCCTTACCAACAAATGTATTGTATTGTAACATATCATTATCCTCCCTTAAATTTCAATATTAAACCACTGATAAACACTGATAAACACAGTTTATACTATAATAATCATTTATATTTTAATTATAATTTTATTTTTTACAATAAAATTAATATAATATATGCCTACTATTTCCTTTCTATACCCTAAAGGGCATTAAAGTCTGTGTTAATCTGTGTTTATCAGTGGTTTTAAACATTTTCTTTCATTTTTTATCATATATTTTTTAAACACTACCTTCTATATAATCAAACACTCAATGTTCCTAAATTTTCTATCGTAACCTTAGGTTCGATCTCATTGTATGACAGTACTACTATATTTGCTCCTAACCTCTCAAGAATATCAAATAAAAGAGAGCGAACATTAGCAGATGTAATAAAAACAGATGGGGCTCCATTGGTCTGAATTTTATTTAATAAATCTTTAGCATTCTCAAATACTTTATTTACAATGTCAGGAGAAAGACCAGAAACAATACCTTCATCTGTTTCCTGTATAGACTCAGCTAAAACTCCTTCCAGATTAGGATCCACTGTAATAACTGATATTTTATGATTTTCATCAACAAATGATTTAGTAATCTGTCTTTTTAAAGATGCACGGATATATTCAGTTAATATCTCCACATTTTTAATTTTATCACCATAATCAGCTACTGCTTCCAGTATAGTTACTATATCTCTTATAGATATTCTCTCCTTTAATAAATTCTGCAGTACTTTTTGTATCACTCCAATGGAAGAAACTTTTAATACTTCATCAACCAATATAGGATTAGTTTCTTTAACATTATCCAGTACCTGCTGTACTTCCCTGCGTCCAAGGATCTCATATCCATAAGTTTTAATGACTTCTGTTATGTGAGTAGCAATAATGGAAGGAGGGTCAACAACAGTATAACCTGCAAGTTCTGCTTTTTCTCTTTCTTTTTCACTTATCCATATAGCCGGAAGATTAAAGGCTGGCTCCCTTGTCTCTTCTCCTTCTATTTTTTCAGATTTCCCGGTTGAGTCCATTGCCATGTACTTATCTGTCTTAATTGTTCCTTTTGCTATTTCAACTCCTTTTATAAGAATAGAATACTCATCCGGGGCGAGCCTCATATTATCCCTGATACGAATAGGCGGAACCATAAGACCAAGCTCAAGAGCTGTCTGCCGTCGTATCATAGTAATTCTTTCCAGCAGGTCCCCTCCTTGTTCTGCATCTACTAAAGGAATTAAATTATAGCCAATTTCAAGTTCCAGCGGATCCACCTGAAGTAAATTTTTAAGTGATGCTGGTTTTTTCTGCTCCTCTTCTTCCTTTTGTGCTTCAAGTTTTTCAAATTTTTCATGTTCTTCTCTTTTAATCTGCCATACCTGATATCCTATAACACCAGTCATAACTGATAACATAATTAAAGGGATAGTAGGAAATCCAGGGATAAAAGCAATAAAAAATAAAAAACTACTGGCAATAAAAATAGCTTTAGGCTGGGATGTCAATTGAACAGCTAAATCCGTTCCAAGACTGCCGTCAGAAACTGCTCTTGTTACAATGATACCGGTAGCTGTTGATATTAAAAGTGCCGGTATCTGTGCTACTAACCCGTCTCCTACTGTTAGTAATGCATATGTTTTTAATGCTGTAGAAATGGTTTCACCACGCATAGCCATACCAATAATTAACCCGCCAATAATATTAACTATGGTTATAATCAGTCCTACCTTTACATCACCCTGAACAAATTTACTGGCACCATCCATCTGACCATAAAATTCCGCTTCCTTCTTAATATTAAGCTGTTTTTGCCTTGCTTCATCCTGTGTAATCAAGCCTGAATTTAGCTCTGCTTCAATACTCATCTGTTTACCTGGCATAGCATCCAGGGCAAATCTGGCAGCTACTTCTGAAATCCTTGTTGCTCCTTTTGTTATAACAATAAACTGTACTGCAACTAAAATTATAAAAATAATAAATCCAACTACGTAATTTCCTCCTACTACAAAATCTCCAAAAGCCCTGATAATCTTAACATCAAATGCAGGCCCCTTTAATAATATTAATCTTGTAGAAGAGACATTTAATGCCAATCGGAAAACAGTTGATATAAGCAGGAGAGCAGGAAATACTGTGAAATCAGTGGTTGATTTTATATACATAACACTGAGCAGTATAATTATTCCCCCCATTAAATTTAATGCAATAAGTATATCTAAAAACAAATCTGGCAGAGGAATAATAAGCATTAAAACAACAACAATAACTCCTACTGCAATTAAAATATCTGCTTGCTGATATATTTTTGGCATAGTGGTTTTTTCTTCTGCCATCTAAACTGCCTCCTCTTTCATTTTATATACTTTACCTAAAATTAGAGCTACTGCCTCAAACAAATGATTTGGTATCTCCTCACCAATCTCTACTTCATTATAAAGAGCTCTTGCAAGTGGTCTATTTTCCATAATAGGAACATAATTTTCTTCTGCAATCTCCTTAATCCTCGCCGCCATTAAATCCGAACCCTTAGCTATTACCTGAGCAGCAGCCATATATTCAGGGTCATATAACAATGCCACAGCAAAATGAGTCGGGTTTGTCACAACAACATCAGCTTTTGGAACTTCCTGAATAATTCTCCTTAATATCAATGAACGGAACCGCTCCTTTTGTTTGGCTTTTATAAGAGGATCTCCTTCATATTGCTTACGCTCTTCTTTTACTTCCTGAACAGTCATTTTTAAACTTTGTATATGTTCCCACTTTTGATATAAATAATCAAAAAAGCTGATAACAATTAAAACAATGCTAACCCATAATACCATTTTAAAAGCAGTCCATGATATGACTTTTATTGCACTGAAAACTCCCATATTAATAGTCTTCATAATCAAACTATAATCAGATTTAATAATTAGTATTGAAATACTAATAACAATAATCATTTTAATCACAGCTTTTAGTAAATTAACCCCTACCTGCCTTGAAAAAAAAATTTTCTGCTTTAACTTCTCAAATGTAAAACTGATTTTTGAAAGTTCAGGCTTTAAAGGATGTAAACTAATTTGAAAGCCAACCTGAACCACATCTGATATAAAAGCAATTACTATAGAAGCAAGCATAATAGGCCCAATAATCTTTATCCCGGTTATTCCTGATAAAACAACTATATTTCTATAGTTTTCAATGGAAAAATCTTTCTTATAAAGATTAGTAAATATCCCTCTCATATATTCAAGAATTTCCCCCAGTACATTTTTTGCCATAAAAGCAAGGATAATAAAAGTCACCAGCAATACCAAAGCTGAACTTAATTCCGATGTTTTAGCAACCTTCCCTTTTTCACGTGCCTCACGTATCTTTTTCTCAGTAGGCTCTTCTGTCCTGCCTTCATCTTCCGGGTTGGCAAATAATTGTAAATTAATTTTTATTAATAGTTCATCTTCTATAAAATATTCTTTTTCTTCCATAATATTAATTATTCATATCATTGCTTCACAGCAATAATAAACCTCATTAAATCAACATAAAGAAAATCTATTGTACGAGCAATGAATTCTATAAAAAAAGGCATAACTACCATTAAAGTAATAAGCCCAATACTTATCTGCAATGGAAAACCCAGCATAAAAATATTCATCTGAGGAGATGCCTTGGTTAATAATCCCAGAATCAGAGATACTAAGAACATAGTAGCAACAATTGGAAAACCTATTTTTAAAGCTAACATAAACATTGATGAAAAAACTTTGGATAAATTTTCTGAAAAAAACTGCATAGTTTTTGGATTTGTAAAATCAATAAGAGGTATTATCTCATAGGATTCATACAAAGCCCTGATTAATAAATGATGACCGCTAATAGAAATAAAAACAAGTATAGCTATTAAATATTGAAACTGACCTAAAACCGGTATTTGGATACGTGACAATGGATCAAATACCTGGTTAATACCAAAACCCATTTGAAAATGATAAAATTGTGCTGCTAATTGAAAAGCAGTAAATATTATTGATACAATAAATCCTAAAATCAATCCTATTAAAAGTTGTGATATAACCATTAATCCATAATTAACTAAATGAGCTGGTATAACCGGGTTAAATTTAGTAAGAACAGGATAAACAACAATTGTAAAAAAGATAGAAAATAATATTTTATACCTGATAGGGATTAAAAAACTTGAAAAAAACGGTGCCACAACAAACAACCCTAAAAATCGCATAAAAATTAGCAACAAAACCTGAAAATTATTAATAAAATAATCCATATTTTCCTTACTATTCTCCTTATTTTACCATATCGGGAATTAATAAAAATAGATTATTAGCAAAATTAGTTATAACCTGTATAATAAAACTTAAAAAAATGATAATAGCTAAAAATATCCCAATAAATTTTGGGACAAATGTTAGTGTTTGCTCCTGTATGGAGGTTGTTGTCTGAAAAATACTAACAACCAGCCCTATTAAAAGAGAAGTGCCTAATATAGGGGATGCAATAATAAGAGTATTCAATAAAGCCTGTCTTATCAATTGAACAATAAAATCTTTTGTCATAATTTATCTCCTATCCAAAACTCTTTACTAATGAGTATGTAATTAAATGCCAGCCATCAATAAGTACAAATAAAACAATCTTAAGCGGCAAAGAGATCATAATTGGCGGCAGCATAATCATTCCCATTGACATTAGCATACTGGATACTATTAAATCTATCATAATAAAAGGAATAAAAATTAAAATTCCCATTTTAAAAGCTGTGGTTAGTTCACTTATCATAAAGGCAGGAATAAGTACATAGGTAGGAACATCATCTCGATTTCGCGGTCTTTTTAATTTACCCATATGTAAAAACAATGCAATATCTTTCTCGCGACCTCTTGTTTGTCTGAACATAAATTTCCTTAAGGGAGTTATAGCTTTATTATAAAAAGTAGTTGCATTAATTTGTTTATTTAAATAAGGTTGTAGTGCATTATTATTAATATCCTTTAAAACTGGCGACATAATGAAAAAAGTAATAAATAAAGAAAGCCCAACAACAACCTGAGCTGGAGGCATTTGCTGAGTAGCTAATGCTCTGCTGATAAATGAAAAAACAATTACAACTCTTATAAAGGAAGTTACCATCATGATAATAGCCGGGGCAAGAGTTAAAATTGTAAGTAAAGCCAGTATCTCCAGAGTTAATGATACATCAGAAGGTTTAGTGGATGTCCCAACACCAATTGTTATCTTTGGAATGGGAAATCTTATTGGTGCAGATAACAAGTCACTTCCATATAAAATTATTAATAATAAAATAAGTACATATACAAATTTCTTCACATTCCCCTCCCTTTAAAGTTTCTGTGTTAAAATAACAGACCTAAAGGTCTGTTTCTACATTTTTTTTGGAATATGTAAATTTCTCAGCCTTTCTTTTTGTTTTTTTAAAAAACTACCATCTTTTGTTTTGAATTTTTTTGTAACACCTCCAAATAAATCATTTAAAAATTGTATAAATGTAAATGTCTGGGTTTGTTCACCTGGTTTATTCTTTAACATCAGTATTCTGTCAACTGTTTCTTTATCTGTAATCTCAGTGAGTAAATTTATCTGATTTTCTGTTGATCCGATTAAATAATATTTATTCCCTATTTCTATAAGCTGTATAAATCTATTAGTTCCTACAGGTAAAGATGTGATTATTTTAATCACATTAATATGAGGAAATGACAACCCCTGTTTTTTAGAAATATATTTAAAAATATAATATATTCCTATACCAAATAATCCCAATATTAATATTGTTTTAATAAACATTCCAAAATATCCAGGAGAATCCACCTCCTTAGAAGGTCCAGCAAATTGAAAAAGTGTTTTATTAGTATTTGTTGTATTGCTTACTGAATTATCTGCTGAGGAAAGTATATAACATGGTATTAAAAATAAAAGTACTAAAAAAATAAAAAATAATTTCTTTTTCAAGTTCCCCTCCCAAAATAGTTTATTGGTTTATTAGTAGGTTAGTATATTAGTTTCCCAATTAACAATTCGTATTTTAGTTAAGCAAACTAATATACTAACCTATTTTTCCTGTAATCCTACTAAACGGTCAACAGGATTAATAATGTCAGTCACACGAACTCCAAAATTTTCATCAATAACAACAACTTCTCCTTTAGCAATTAATTTATTATTAACAAGCAAGTCCACAGGTTCCCCAGCAAGTTTATCCAGCTCTATAATAGAACCTTCGCCTAATCCCAATATTTCCTTAACAAGCATTCTTGTCCTGCCAAGCTCAACTGTCAGATGCATGGGAACATCCATTAAAAGCTGAATATTTGCAGCTTGTTCAGGTGAAACACCCTGAACATTTAAAGGTGGAAACTGTACCTGCTGAACTTTAACCTGACCAGAAGCAGGAGCACTGGGCTGAACAGCGGGTGCTTGAGTCTGCTGGTTCATTTCATAAGAAACAGGACTGGGAGCACCTGATGCAATAACCTCTTTGATAAATGTAATAGGATATACCTGTACTAAATTACTGCTGACCAACCCTTCAATTGAAAGCGAACTTGTAATTCTTACTACCTGATCTCCTGTTGGAAGCATAACTTTAGCAGGCTCACTTACTATTTCTACTTTTGGTGGAGTAGTTTTTATGGCTTTTTTTATTTTTTCAGATATAACATTTAAACTTGCACTATTTATCTGACTTACTGCTTCACCAAGAGCACTTAAATACAAATCATTTAATTCTGCCGGAGGCGAAGTGCCTTCCTGACCCATCATTAAATCAGCAATAACACTTCCATCCTCTTTTTTCATTAAATATAATGACTCACCTGATATTCCTTCAGTATAATCAATTCTTATCTGTAAATATTCACCAGCTAATTCTGACCTTACATCAACTGGTGATTTTACATCAAGATGAGGGCCAGACATTTCTACTTTTTTAGTAACAATAGTACTCAAAGTATTTGATGCATTTGTTAATTGCTGGTTAATAATTTCCAGAAAAGCACTTTTCTCTGCTTCTGTCAGAGCACTAACACCAGCCCCAGTTGATGTTGGTGCAGCGCTTTCCGGTGCCATCTCATCAACACCCTGTAATAGAGCATCTATTTCTTCCTGTGATAAAGAACCATCGCTCATTCTTCTTCACCTCCTTTTCTCAACTCCTCTAGTAACTCATCTGAAAATTCTTCAACCACACTGGTTATTTGTACAGCTTTTTTCGCGCCTACAATTCCAGGTCTGGCTTTATATTTCATTTTATCAGTAACATTTACATTCATTTCACTATTTATATTAGTATTAATTAAATTAACAATATCACCTCTTTTTAAACTTATTATTTCCCTTACAGCTATATCAATACTGCCTAATTCTACAATAAGAGGTAAATTAACATTTTCCAGTCGTTTCCTGATTATTTCCATATTCTCTGTGGTTGTTCCTTTACGGATACTGGAATACCAATATTGAGCAGATAACTTTGTAATAATAGGTTCAATAGTAATATAAGGAATACAGAAATTCATCATGCCTTCTACATCCCCTACTTTTGTCTCTAATGTAATCAAAACAACCATATCATTAGGAGGAACAATCTGTGCAAACTGTGGGTTTGTTTCAATATTCCCCAACCTTGGCCGCAGGTCAATTACTGTTGACCATGATTCTCTTAAATTGCTTAGTACCCTGACAATAATATTTTCCATTACAGATAACTCTATATCGGTTAATTCCCTGTTAATCTTAATAGGTTCTCCAGCACCGCCAAATACTCTGTCTATAATTGTAAATGTAATGGATGGGTCAATTTCCAAAACAGCACTTCCTTTTAAAGGATCCATATTAACAATTCCCAATGTTGTGGGATTAGGTATGGAACGGATAAATTCTTCATATGTTAACTGATCCACGGATGCAACATGAACACTCACTAATGTCCGCAACTGGGCTGATAAAGAAGTTGTGGTTAGACGGGCAAAAGTTTCATGCATCATCTGCAATGTCCTAATCTGATCTTTTGAAAATTTATCAGGACGCTTAAAATCATATATTTTTACTTTTTTCTGTTCTCCAGTATCTTTTATTTCATCAGTATCAACTTCACCAGTAGAAATCGCAGATAATAGCGCATCAATCTCATCCTGTGATAAAATTTCCGTCATAATTTAATTACCTTACTTACAAACCTAATACTTTATTTTCAATTATCAAACTTTTTTTCAATAATTAACTATTTACTAACAAACCAATAAACTATTTACATAACTGTAATGGTTTCAAAATAAACATCTTTTATCTTTCCTGCCTGCAAAACTTGATTGATTTCTTCTCTAATCTCAATTTTTAAATTACGTTTTCCTTCTGGTGTATCAAGGTCACTCATATTTTTACGGGAAAGCACCATATTAATAATATCTTTAATCTGAGGTCTTCTTTTACTAATTTCAGCTGCAAGTGTTAAATGCCGTTCCCCATAAGCAAGTACAATATTAACCCTTACAAAATGAGGCTCTTCATCATCTCCATGAATATTCATTGTAAATTCACCAAAATCAATTGTTTCATAAGGTGCTGGCGGCGGTATCTGTATCTTTCCTCCAATTTCCCGAATTCTATCTTTATTTACATGTCTTGAGACCATAAAAGATATTCCTACACAAATTAAAATAATTAAAATTGCTCCAATTAAATAACCAAGTATTTTGCTTAATTTTGTTTTTATAAAAGTTGCTATTCCTGGTTTCGCCTCTTCCTCAATAATTTCTTCTTCATCTTCTTCTACTCCAACTTTTTCTTCTTCAGGCATTTTAATACCTCCTAATTTAATTTATAAATTTGCTTCTTCCCAGAGCAATATAATTTCTATTCTTCTATTAAGAGCTCTTTCTTCAGGAGTATCATTTGTATTCCCAGGTAAAGGTCTGAATTCACCATACCCCGCAGCAGATAATCTTTTAGCTGGAACCTCATTTTCAATTAAATATTTCACAACATTAACTGCTCTTGCTGATGATAATTCCCAATTATCTTTAGGGAATGTATCTCTCCTTAAAGGAACATTATCTGTATGCCCTTCTACCCGTATTTTATTTTTAATTTCAGGATCATTTACCATAACAGCTATTTTATCTAATGCTTCTTTTATTTCAACAGTTAATTGGGCACTGGCTTTTTCAAAAAAAGCATCATTCATTAATGTAATAACTAATCCTCTTTCATCTTCTCTGAGTCTGATTTTTTTAGCAGCTATCTCAGGTTTAAAAATATAAGTAGCTTTTTTACGAGCTTTTGCTAATTTCCTGCCTCTTTGTGTAGAAGGCAAACTTTCAATTGTCATACCCATATCAGCTAATTTTCCTTTTGACAAAGTCATTCCACCGGGCATCATTCCAAATGAACCTGAAAAAGCAGATAAAATCAATTTAAATTCTCTACCCTGTATAGTAGCTGTTGTCAACAGTAATATAAAAAATGTTAATAAAAGGTTCATCATATCCCCAAAGGTGGTCATATATCCGGCTGTTGCTCTGGGCCCGCCACGTTTTTTTTTCGTTTTTCTTCTTCTTTCGTATAACATTTTATATTACCTTAAAATCTTTAACTATTTTTTCTCACCAACCTCTTCAGCAATCTCCTGACGCACATTAGGAGGCAGGAAAGAAACCAGACGATCTTTTACAATTCTTGGATTATCACCTGATTGAATGGCTAAAATACCATTAATCATAACTTCCCGTAATAACATTTCATCATTATGCCTGTCCCTTAATTTATTTGCCGTTGGTATAAAAAGAGTATTAGCTAAAAGAGCTCCATAATAAGTTGTTATTAAGGCTACAGCTACATTCCGTACCAATCCTTCTCTATCCTCAATACCAGCTTTCAGTGCCAGGATTAAACCAATCAATGTCCCAATCATACCAAAAGCAGGTGCAAAAGTACCTAAATCATCAAATACTTTAATTCCAGATTCATGTCTTGCTTCCATAGCCTCGTTATCAGCATAAAGAATAGTCTTAACCAGTTCAGGGTCAGTCCCATCAACTACAAGCTGTAATCCCTTGCGCAGGAAGTCATCATCCAACTCATCTAGATCATCCTCAAGAGCTAACAAGCCTTCCCTTCTTGCTTTTTCTGAAAAGCTGACAAGTGTCAAGATAACTTCATTTACTTTTTTAATACTGCTAACTAATACTTTTAAAAATATCTTTGGAATCTGCACAAACCGTCTCATGGGATTACTTGCCATACCTGCAAAAGTAGTACCGCCAACTGTAATAAAAAACGAAGCTAAATCAAGAAAATCTAATGGTGTACCACCTGTTGCAAATATACCTATAATAGCTACTATAACTATGCCTGAACTAATTCCTATAAGCGATGCAAGATCCATCATGCTCCTCCTTATATTAGTCTTTAGAGTTTAATCCTCTAATCCTTTACTACTTTAATCCTTTTATTCCTGTCTTGTATTGTAATTCAACTTATTTCGATATTTTATAATTTCTTTTAAAACATCTTCAATTTTTTCTTTAATAATAACTTTCCTTCCGGAAATTAATGAAATAACTGTATCAGGAGTAGCTTCCATAAATTCAATCTGATGTGGATTAATCCAAAATTCTGATTTATCAAATCTGGTTACTTTAATCACTTTTTCAATCTACTCCCTAATAACTCTATTTTAAAATGTTTCTGGTTCGTGTTTGTAAGGGAGGGTTTAAAACCCTCCCTTACTACTCAAATCAGCATTTTTTTTACTTGACTTTATTTATCTTTTCAATGTTAACAATTCCTGGATCATCTGATCTGTGGTTGTTATGATTCTTGAATTAGCCTGAAAACCTCTTTGTGTAACTATCATATCAGTGAATTGTTCAGCCAAATCAACATTTGACATTTCCAATGCTCCTGCCTGTATCTTTCCCCTGCCGCCTGTATCTGGCTGTCCAATAATTGCCATACCGGAATTGTTACTTTCAGCAAACATGGTTTCTCCAACACTATTTAATCCTCCTGGATTGGTGAAAACTGCTAAAGATACCTGGGCAAGATTTTGCTTTGTCCCATTAGAATAAGAGCCAGTAATAACACCGCTGTCATCTATTTCAAAAGCTTCAAGGTATCCCATTGTATAACCATTTTGAGATACAAATTTAGTTGATGATGCAGAAGAAAATTGTGTTACACCATTGTATAAACCTGAATCACCAAAATTCAGGCTAATATTTGCCGGCGCTTTACCGGGAAAATTTGCCTTCAATGATACAGCAAGCTTTCCCTGGTTAAGTATGTTTCCTGCTGTATCAGCTACACTTATTAAAGATCCAAGCTGATCAAAATTTAATATCATCTGATTATTAGCTCCAGCAGGAGCTATAGCCCCTGCTGCCATATCAAGAGTAACCGGCCCTTCTGCGCCTATTAAATCAACTGCTGCTCTCCACTGATTTTGTGCAATTTTTTCATATACCATATTTAACTGATGGACTTCTCCTTCACTGTCATAAATATCAATTGATGTCCTAACGGTAGCTTTTATCCTTTCTGCTTCAGTCATATCCGGTCTGATTATTTCTGTTGTAGTATTAAGATTACTTTTCAGGAGTGCCTCGGTTGTTGCTTTTGCTGGATTTTTTCCGTAAACAGGTATAGTAATCTTTCCTATAGAAGTAGAAGAATCTATATACTTATTACCTAATGCATCTGTCTCTGCCATCCAGCCGAATACTCTTAAGCCGCTTGCAGGATTAACTAAAGTTCCATTTTTATCTATTTCAAAGGTTCCTGCCCTGGTATAAAATTTCTGATCACCTTTTGCAACAATAAAAAATCCTTCGCCCTGAATAGCTAAATCTGTATTTTTTCCTGTGGTCTGAATACTGCCTTCGGAAAAAATCTTATCAATAGAAGCAACTTTCATACCAAGCCCGGACTGTTTTGGATTAACCCCGCCTTTATCCGCTGTTGGCGTGGCTGCACCGGATAGGGTTTGATACAATAAGTCCTGAAAAGTAACTCTTGAATATTTAAATCCATAAGTATTAACATTTGAAATGTTATTACCTATTACATTCATTCTTACACTATGGTTTTTTAAACCTGATACTCCTGAATATAATGACGGCATCATAGGGCATTACTCCTTTTCTATTTAAATTTTAATTCTTTACTTCCTTATCGGAATTTAAATTATTTCCTTCATTCATAATGATCCCTAGAACCTGATTTAAATTATAAATTCGGTTATTAACTTTCAATCCAGGCATAGCTGGATTGGTTAAATCAATTTCTTTTACTTTTCCTGTAATAATCTTTTTTGTTTGAGCATCCAATATCTTAACATTTTTCCCAAGAAAGAAAAAAGCTTTATTGAAATCAGTTGTTTTATTCATTTTTGAAATATTATTATTAATCTGCATCATCTGCTCCAATGCACTGAACTGTGCCATCTGTGCTATAAATTCCTTATCTTCCATAGGCTTTAAAGGATCCTGATGAGATAATTGTGTGACCAATATCTTTAAAAATTCATCTTTCCCTAAATCATGAGCTTTTCTCACTTTAGGCTTTTTCGGCATATTCATATTAGTACGAATAATATTTGGGAGCGGGTTATTCATTTCACTCATAATAATCTCCATATAATTAAATTTTTTAATCTTTAAATCACTAAATTTATATTCTGAGCTATCCAGCCCAAATTGTCATAATTCTCCATAATTATAGGGAGCCATTCTTCTTCCTGGGAAGAAATATGATTATGATTTTCCTGTTGTGACTGAAAATCAGAAAAAGCATTAAAATCAAAATTTCTTTTACTGTTTAATGAAATATCAAAATTTTGCACTTCCATTCCCATATCCTGAAGATGAACCTTTAACTGAGAAAGATTTTCCTTTAATATTTTTTCTGCATAAATATTATCAACCATAAATTTAGCAGAAAGTGTTTTACCTTTAAATTCCATCTTAATTGAGACTTTACCTAAAAACTCAGGTTTGAGATTCATTACAACTTCACTCTTATTCTCACCTAATGTAATTTTAATTCTATTTGCAACTTTATTAATTAATTCCTGAACATTTACTTTTTTCATTGATATATTATCTTTAAATTCTATTTGAAATACTTTCCCATTTTTAACCTCAAATTGATTTAAAACTTTATTGTTCATGCTTTTCATAAAAGGTGATTTTTCGCCTCTAATATTCTCTTTAACCACTTTAACACCTTTTATTTGCCTGGAAAAAGATAATTTTTTTTGTTTTTTGCTTTGCATCTTTTTTAAATTCAATGCTAAATCTTCTTTGTTTTTATCCAGCTTCTCTTCTGTATTTTTATTTTCTAAAACATTAAGAGTTTTATTCTTAAAAATTGGGAGCTGTTTTAACAATAAAGCTTTTTTCAAATTTTTTAGTAAAGAATGAAGCTTTGCAATAAGATTGTTTTCTGAAAGTTCGCATCCTTTTAAATAAGCCATTAAACCTTTTTTAATAGAAGCAAACTCTTTTTCAAATGATTTAAAAATTCCTCCATCCATTTTTTTTAATTTTTCAAGTAAAGAAATAACTTCCTTAACCATTTCTCTTACAGAATCTGAATCCAAATCTTGTTCTGCAATTTTATTTTCATTTTTTTCAATTTTTTCAGTTTTATCAAGATAACTGCCATTCTTATCTTTAATTTCTGAATATGAAATTTCTTTATCCTTTAAAATTTTATCATTACTGTCAATATAATTCTGTTTATATTCATTTTCAAATAACTCCAATTTTTTCACTCTATCTTCTATAAGATTTAAAAAAGTATAATCTGCTTTTTTATTTAAATGGGATTAAAAAAAAACCATAAT
>CBDVEP010000003.1:0-58138 GCA_965373035.1 uncultured bacterium | reverse complement strand
TAGAAATAACGTTAAAATAAGTTAAAAATTAAGCTATTCTGGGAGTGCTGAATTTATATTATATTATTCTTTTTTAGAAAATCTGAATTATTACCTCTATTTTTATATTTGGCTCACGGGTAAAAAATAATTATCATAAAGATTCAGATTTGGATATTCTTTTTATAACAAAACATCGAAATTATAAAATTAGAGAAATATTAAGCAAAATTGCTTCTGAATTTTCTATTGAATCAGGTATTTATATTTCTCCAATAATTGAATCAAAAGAAACATGGACTTTAAATAAAAAATATCAAACTGCTTTTTACAATGAAATAACAAAATATGGAAATAAACTGGATTTCCCACAGAATTATTTTAATAATTGCTTGAAATAATAATTATTAGGATTAAATTTATATTAGGTTAAAAAATGGAAATTAAATATTCAGATAAAGCAGTTAAACAGATAAAAAAAATTAATAAAGGTGATAGGAAAAGTCTTGAAAAAATTATTGAAGGAATTGAAAAGTATTCAGATAAAAGCAAAAAAAAATTTGATATAAAAATATTAAAAGGAAAATAGGGTGATTTTAAACGTATAAGAATTGGAAATTATAGAATTATTTTTGAGGAGCAAGAAGACATAATGCACATTATTGAAGTTAAACATAGACAGGAGGCTTATAATGATTAAAACTCAAATTGTAAAAGAAGGCAGAAAACCTGTTGCAGTTATTCTTGATTATGATGAATATAAACGATTAAAGGAAATTGAGGAAGATAAGTTTGATTATTATTCAGCAGTTATGACAAAAAGACAAACTAAGAAATGGAAATCTCATAGTAATTTAAAAAAGGAATTGAAATTATAATATAAAAATAAAATTTCTTTCAATCCTTCTAATAAAACTGTGGTCTGGTCTTGACATTTAAATATTAAAAAAATAATTTAAATGTTAAGACCTGACCCTAATTACTAAAAGATATTGATGTGATTTAGCAATATGACCAGGATATAATTATTAAGGTTATAGGTATGCTTAAAATGATTATTGAGAAATTAGAGAAGAAATTATGATGATAACAATATTATTAATTATAGCATTATTATTTTTTATTCCTTTTGCAATAATAAAAATAAGAGAAATGGTAAAACTTAAATTTAAAATTTTGACCATAATTTTATTAGCGGTTGGTGGATTAATTGCTGGAATTTTAGCAGTAGTATTTTTTGGAAATACAGGATTTATTATAATGATTATTCTTTTTGTAGTATCCCAGCTTTTAGTACAATATTTGAAAGTTAGAAAAAATAATTCCTATTTTATAACAGACAAATATTATTTGGGGCAAAAATTTAACCAAATTAAAGAAAAATTAGAAGATATTTCAGAAATAAGCTTTACTTCAGGTTTTATTAAAGTTTTTCCAGATGAAGAAATATATAAAGGCAAAGATATTATTTATTTAAATGATGTATGGGAAACAATATTAGGTGTAGCAAATAACGAAATATATAAAATAGCATTTAGATTAAAATCTTCTTTTATTATTGGATATAATGATAATCATCATACTACACTAAAAAAGAGCCCTGTATTAGGAAAAATTTATAAAATTTTTAAAAAAAAGTATGGAAAACCTGATAAAGTAATAGAGGTAGAAAATAGTAATCTCTATTTTTGGGATACTCAAGAAGGAAATACAATTTTTGAAAAAGGAAAAGATTTAGGAAAAGGATCTATAATCAATATTTGTCATATTTTTCTTACATCACAGAAATTTTTAGATAAATAAGCTCGTAACATTATATAACTTGCCATTCATGAAAATGGCTTAGCCATTTTTTTACATCTGCCTAATAGCAGATATCATGAATGGCTATTTGTTATACGAAATTCAAATATGGAGGAAATATGGATAATCAAAAACAAGGAATAAAATGTAAAAATCTAGAGTGTAATAAAATCATTATTAAAACAAACATAAATAATGGTCTTTCAATAGCTGAAGAAGAAGTACAAATAATTAGATCTTCTGGAAAGGACTATATTTTATGCCCACATTGTGAATATAAAAATTATATTATTATTTCAGGAGATAGGTTGAGAAACATCCGCATACAATATGCTGAAAAATAATTTTGCTTAACTTGCTTCTGCCTCATACTCCTTCGGGTATCGGCAGTCTCTGTTCGTTAGGCGATATGTAAAATTAATAAAAATATATGAATATTGATAATTTAAATTTTAATTTTGTTGATGCGATATATTTTTTTTGTGATATTAGAGGATATTCCAATTGGTCTAAAAAAAATCAATCTGAAGTTGATAAATTAATATCACTGTATTATTCACTTGTATTAGAAACTTTTAATAATGAGAAAGGGAGAATAATAAAATTTATTGGAGATGGCATTTTTGGAGTTTCAGAATATCAAATTGATGAAAATAATCAACATTTTTTAGAATCATTGGAACATATAATTTTAAAAATAATTGATTTTAATAAAAAATTTTTATCTTCATTATTCTATTCAACATTACATAATCGTGATTTCTTAAATATAGGATATGGTATATCATATGGTCGTTCGTTTAAATTTTCTTATAATAATTATTTAGATTATGTTGGAGAAAAAGTGAATTATGCTGCCAGATTAGTTTCAAAAGCAAAAAGTAATCAAATATTATTAGAAAAAGATATTGCAGGTATTCTTGAAGCAGTGATAAGTAAAAATCAAATCCCTTATGAATATAAATATTATAAAGTTGAAATAGAAGACTATAAAAATAGTGAAGTTTTAAAAATTGATTTACCAAGTGAAAAATTTAAAGATGATAATACTAAGGAATTTATTAATAAAATAACATCTTTATTAATAAAGTAATTTGTATTTCGCTTAAAATAATTTAATACTACAGAACATTCTTTAGGCATCTTGAGTATTTTTTCATTGGGCAAGATTAATAATCTATATAATTAAAAAAAAATAATGAGTTTAAGTAAAACTGACAAATTACAAATAAGGACTATAATTGTTGGATTATTTTTAATTATTACAACATCATTATCAATTTATTTTTTATATGGCTTTTTTTATTTTCAAAAATGGCCTTGGTTTAAATTTTCTATTATCATGTCCATTCTAACTTGTCTATGGACATATGCCTTTTGGTTTTTCAGAATAACTGGAGGTGATGAAAACACTTTACATGCTGTGTTTTTTGGACTAATAGTAATACCATTTGATTTTTTATTATTATATCCTGGTGCTGAAAATATTGGATTACATAGTGATTCCATTGCTTATTATTTAATAATTGTTTTGGAAATTCAACATGGTATTGGATTTTATATAATTCAAAGGGGTATTATAAAATATTTAAAGCTGAAAAAACTGGTGTCTGGTCTTGACATTTGAATATTAAAGCTGAGCAGAAAACAAAAAGCGCCTGTATATAACATAACATTGAAATGGTATTTTATTAAGCGTTATGTTATGCACCGGCACTTTCTCTTTTCTCCTGGACACATTTATGTTAGATATTTTGAAGAAAATTTAAAACAAAAGGAAGACAATCCAACTATTGGATTAATACTATGTTCTGAAAAGAATGAAGCAATAGCACATTATAGTGTTTTAAAAGACAGCAAGCAGTTGTTTGTATCTAAATATAAACTTTATTTACCTTCAGAGAAAGAATTTGTCAAAGAAATTGAAAAAGAACTTTTACAAATAAAATTAAATAAAGATAATAAGTGACATAAAGTGTGTCATCCTTTAATTGTAAAGAATTTTGTTAAGTTGACTTATCATTTTTTATAACAACTGAAGAATAGAGAGAACCTGCTGGAAAATAAATTGACATTCAGATTTAAAGTTATAATTTTAATATACAATAATATTAATTTTATTATGGAGAATAAAATGATAAAAAATAAAAAAATTGAATCTCCTAGACCATTCCCAAAGGAACATAATAAAGAATATGATTGGGTTTATTCTATTTATCATAAATTAGCTAGGAAATATCCAAATATGTGGATTGCTTTTGCAAATAAAAAAATTTTAGCTCGAGGGAAAAGTTTATCTAAAGTAATGGAAAAAGCACATAAACTTATTGATTGGGAAGAAATTCCACATTTGTTTATCGAAAGAGGAATTCATATTTATGAAAATTCAACTGGAATATAAAAAGTACCTTGACCTTGAAGCAATAGAAAACAAAATAAAATCCTATACAATACGTATTATAGCAAAAGTCAGATTATTAAATAATAATGGTTGGAGTGAATATCAGGAATCAATTATTGATACTGGTTCACCATATTCTGTAATTCCTTATGATCTATGGAAAAATGCTATTGTGAAGAAAAATTATTCGACAGAAATTCATGGTATTGTATCTAAAAAATCATCATTTACAAAAGCAATAATGGGTACAATAAAATGTACTTTAATTGATAATAAAAATATATCTCCTTGTTTTGAAATAAAAGCTTTGCTATCCGAAACATCAGATGTTCCCCTAATAATAGGATTTTCAAATATCCTTGATCAAGTTAAATTAATAATAGATTCTCCTTCAAAAAAATGCTGGATAAACATATGAATTTTAAATAAACTGTAATTATCAATACGAACTTATCAGGGGAGTACTATGGCTGATTATTTTAATCCTTTTCTTGCTTATGAACAATGTAAACATGTTTATAAATCTTTTATAGATAGTTATCATAAATTTACCAATTCTGAAATTAAAGAATGGATACAAAAAAACACTGAAGACTGTCATCTGTTATAGAGGGAACCGTTTTTGCAGCTCTCCAGACCTTAAAATATGATTTTTAATAATGAAAAAAATGAATTTATTCATTCAAATAGTGTTAAAATAATTTTTATCCCTGAACCTTTTTTATTTTGTCCTAATTGTGCTATAGATACTGATAAGGGAGCACCTGTTGTTAAACCTGACTTTTTTTATATAGACATCGGATCTAAAGGACTTTGTGTTTTTGTAGATGGACCTGACCATGAAAAGGAATCTGTGATTAAAGATGATGATGAAAAACGAAGATGGCTAAAAGCTAATGGATATCGTTATATTGTTTTTGATTATAAAAATGCACCTGATTTTAAAGATAAAATCAAACAATTAAGAGAAATGATTTAAATCCTTATTCAATAATAAAATTATTCAAAAGAAAAGATATTGACATACAAATGATAAATTATATAATATTAATAATGATCAGTTAAAAGAGAAATAAATACAAAATAGCGAAATTAATAATATTATAAGACAAACAATTAAGGATTATAAAATTGATAAAATTATTTTATTTGGTTCACATGCAAGAGGAGATTATACAGAAAAAAGTGATTATGATATTTTAATTATATTAAAAAATAATATATCTTTCAATGAAAAAAAAGTTTTATTTACTCGAATCTCGAGAAAATTTGCTCATAGACTAATGTCAGTTGATATAATAATTAAATCTGTTGATGAGGTTAATTACTATCAAAACAAAATTGGCAGTATTGTAAAAAGTGCTTTAAAAGATAGTATAACTATATGATTGATGAATATATTAAAATTTCCTGTAAAAATGTGCTTCCTTGTAAGATGTTTTCTTTTTCCTTTTTTTAAAGAAAAAACTTAAAAATGAAGTTATAAACAAAAACAAAGGGACTATTTTAAACAATGTTTTTAAAAATTTTCTTCTATTCATATTTTAATTCCATAACCCATAAATTTTTGCCCCACAAAATGGGCATTTATTATTCCTTATCCTGTCAGCTATAATAGTATAACCATATCTTTCTACTAATTTCTTACCACATTTAGGACAAAAGGTTGTTTCTCCATCTTTTACATAAATATTCCCTATATAAACAAATTTCAGCCCTTCATCCAGGGCTATTTTTCTGGCTTTAATAAGTGTCTCAACAGGTGTAGGCGGAAGATTTTTTAATTTATACATAGGAGAAAAACGGGAAAAATGAAGAGGAATATGTTCCCCCAGAGTTTTTCTAATCCATTTTACCATTTTACTTATTATCTTGAAATCATCATTCAATGTTGGAATAATTAAATTAGTTATCTCAAGTATAACATTCTCCTCTACACATATCTCCAAAGTCTTAAGTACCGGTTTTAAAGCCCCAAAACAAACATCCCGGTAATACGCTTCTGTAAAACCTTTTAAATCAATATTAGCTGTATCTATAACTTTTGCTAATTTTTTCATTGGACCGGGATTGATAAAACCCGCACTGACAAAAATATTTTTTATCCCTTTTTTTTTAGCTAACACTGCTGTATCATAAGTGTATTCATAAAAAACAATAGGTTCTGAATAAGTATAAGCAATAGATTGACATTTTTTTTTAGAAGCAAGTGAAACAACTACATCAGGAGGGAGATCATAATTTCTCCCTTCTTCCGGTCGGGTTTGAGAAAGCTGCCAGTTCTGACAAAACTTGCATCCTAAATTACATCCAAAAGTAGCTATGGAAAAGGCAGAGGAGCCTGGCATAAGATGGAAAACAGGTTTTTTCTCAATAGGGTCAATATGCATGGTAGCTGGTTTGCCATATACAAGAGAAATTAATTTCCCATTCATATTAACTCTTACCTGGCATATCCCTCTCTCACCTGGTTTTAAAACACATTTAAACGGACACAATAAACATTGAACTTTATTCTTCATTTTAATAAAAATGTACTCTTTGTAATATGAGTCATTAAAATAAAATAAATTTCATCTTGCAAAAATTAAAAATCCTGTATGACCTACCATAATATCCTTTGGTCTTAACCTTGAAGGATTGGGAATATAATTCCTTATTAAAATCTCCATAATCTCAATATCATAAAAATGTCTTTCTAATTTTCTCAAAGCATTTGAAATCTGATTGGTTGTCGGGACCAATATTCCTAAAGGAGCACCCTTTTTTAAAATAGACTTGAGCCATTCTATATAATTCTGGGGTTCTTTTAAATCTATAAAGGCTGCATCAAAATCTTTTTCTTTTATGCCTTCATCTATATTTTCATTAAGCATTTTTATATTTTTATTTTTACCAAATGTATCAATATTATTTTTAGCATTTAGATAAAAATTTTTTTGCTTTTCATAGGTATAAAGAATCCCATCAGGAGCAATAGCCTGTGAAATAAATAAACTTAAAGCTCCACTGCCTGTCCCGCATTCAAATACTTTAAATCCATTCTGTAAATTTAATTTTACAAGAATCTGGCCTGCTTCCTTGGGATAAATAATCTGTGTTTCGCGTTTAATACCTAAAAGAACAATATCATCTAATGTTGGTTTTAAAATATAATGTGAATTTATCCTAACGCCATATTCTTTTTCAATAATATCATTAAACCGTAAAACTCCTCTTTTTGTACAAAAGGATTTATCTTTTTCTACTCTTGTTAAATATTTCTTTTTGACAGTATGTATAATAATAAAATCTGAATTGTTAATATTTTTTTTCATAAATTATTCATTGAAAATAATTAAAAACACAGTATAATAAACTATATAATGAAAAAATTTATTCTATTATTTTTTATCCTTTTAACCTATCCCCTTTTTTCTGAAAAATCATTATTAATTCATTTTATTTTTCCAATAAAACTGACCTTAAAGAATTTATAAAAAATAAACTTACTGATAAAAAAAATTATTAATAGCTGGAGATACGGAATTGCATTTTCCTTTTCTTATAACAATAAAAAAATTGTACTGGATATCAGGGAAGAATCTTTTTTTAATTTATATTACAACACAATGATTTTCAATCAAAACGATAATTACACAAAAATTAAAACTGATCTAAAATTATACCAGAGGCTGTTTTATGATTTCGGCTTTGTTTATAAAAACAGTTCAGGATATATATGGGGAATGGCACCTCTTGATAACCTTTTTTTATTAGGCGGTATCAATCAGAGAGGCTATTTGGAAGGAGCAGTTATAACTGATTTTAAATTTGAAAACACTTTTGAAGTTGAAAATGAATTGATTTTTAATTTTTTAAGACTTGGTTTATTTATAGATACATCTTATTTTAAGCAGAACAGGAAATATGATTTTATCATAAGCTACGGCCCGGGCATTATCCTGAATTTAAATATCCTTAATATTCATAATTTTAATATTCAATTCTTTTATGGAGTCTCTATTGAAAGACAATTCCATAAGGGAAATTTTTATATTAACCTGAAAAAAATAATTTATTAAAAAGCTTCCAGCATATTAAAATAAAAATTAAAATCAGACCCATTAAAAGCAACATCAAATCGAATATTTACATGTTCACTTTTGTCAACAGTTAACCTGACACCGCATCCACAAGCTGCTTTTAAGTTCTCTGTTGTAAATTCATCCACTTCAGGTGCAACCTGTGCTAAACTGCCGAATAAATCACCGCCTAATTTCCAGAAAAGAGGGAACCTGTACTCTCCCTGAAAAGCAATGTAATTTCTGTCTATATACCTGCCTTTTAAAAATCCGCGCATCATTGTTGCGCCTCCCAGCTTTGGGAGAAGTTGAAATGGAACAGAGCCTTTTGTAATTTTTATAATAGAATTAAAAGCAAGTACATTTTTTTCAACTAACTGAAAAAAATATCTGCTATCAAAATCAACTTTATAAAAATTTTCATCACTTCCAATGATTTTATGATAAAAAAAAGGGGTTAAATTAATATAAAACCCTTTTAAGGGATAAAAGGCATTATCTCTTTTATCCCATATTAATTGAATACCCCCGCCAGAAACAGTAACCCCTTTACTGCCTAT
Source organism: uncultured bacterium (assembly GCA_965373035.1). Taxonomy (GTDB): domain Bacteria; phylum Spirochaetota; class JAHITG01; order JAHITG01; family JAHITG01; genus CBDVEP01. The sequence continues at coordinate 49,331 of CBDVEP010000003.1, read as the reverse complement.
AATATTCCCATAAGCAAGAAAACCGTTTGTTTCTTTTTCTTTAATATCATAATGTGAAAATTCATAAGCTGGCCCTATATATAAACAGTTATATATTTCCCACAGAAAACTTCCTGAAATTTTATATAAAATTTGTGTATATGTTTCTTTACAGTCATCCGGGGTATCCGGACCAATTCCAAAGAAACTCGCAGGAGTTCTAAAATACCCTAAATCTAAAAATAATTTATATTCACTTCCTTTAAAATACCTTTCCAGATTTAAATCTAATTCTAACTGCTCTTTTGTTGTATAAATTATACTGCCTGTTACCTGGTTTGGTTTATGCTGTAAAATATCATATGGATAATGATAATAAAGACCGGCTATTCCTCCTCCAAGTCCAGTATCAGGTGAATAAAAAAAAATAGGTATAGGCAGAAATCCTCTTTCTGCTTTCATTGTATCCTGCTCTTTGTCTGACTTCCCCCATAAATTAAAACCTGTTATTATAAAAATAAAAAATATTAACAGCTTTATTAATCTCTTTCTCATTATTGCCTCCGGGGATATCTATTATTTTCATTTAGCTTCTTTTTGTTTTATGTTTGTTTTTAAAGTAACAGTTGCTTTTACAACTTCACCTGAAGAACTAATATCCTTTATAATGATATATGAATCTTTACCATATTTATATGAGGACATGCTTCCATAGGAATGAAAAGGAGTACAATTTATCTGCAGGTCTTGTTTTGAAAAAGCTGCATCAATTTTCCTTTCATCATAAAAACCACAAAAAAACGGCTGTGTATCTAAAATCCTGACAGCATAATGATCAAATTCAGGTGTACTCCAGTTAATCATATAAAAATTATCATAATAATTATAAAACATATTTTCATCAACATGAGTGATAATAATTCCAGCATCCATTTGGATATTATCATAAAAATATTTATCATAATAAGTAGTAGAAAGAGATGGTTCCCTGTTCTCCAGTAAAAAATATTCATTACCGCCTGTATTAAAAACATCAATTTTATACAGACAATTTTTCTGGTGTTTCTCAATAGCTTTCACTTTAATTTTTTGTGATTTAACAATTGTTTCAGGTTCAATCCAGCCCATCTTCCATTTATGAAAACCCAGAGGATGACTGGGACAATCTCCTGGATTCTGCCCTTCTTTGCAATTCCATGGGCCCATGCTTCCCATTAATCCCCAGTAAGTGACAGGATAATCATTATCATCCTGATATTTCCAGGTTCCCCAGTCCGGGTCATGCAAATCAAAAGCACCACATTCATGAAAAAACTCATGTGCTGCCACTCCTACAGAAGAATCAAAAGTTATAATAACTCCCCATCCTAGTTTTTTCCCATTATTTAGTGTTAATATTTCAGAAGAGTCAGTAAACAATACTCTTTTAGGCCAGATACAATTTTTTCTTACATCCTCTGTCTGCTTATATGCTGCCTGGTTAGGTGTAGAAGCAATAACCATAACATGGTCTATATAACCATCCTGATCATAATCATAAGGGCTGAGGTCAATATTATCCTCTGCTTTTAATACTGCATCCTTTATGATTTGATAATATACTGCATTTTTATTATCTACTTCCATATTACTATCTTCTGTATAATATGCTTTCTCTTTATTTAAAGTAACCTGTATAATACCACCTATTAATTCACATTGATTATAACTTATTTCTAAAAAATATCTTTTCAGGGAATTATATTTTTTATTATATATAATTTTTTTATTAAAATCTCCTCCAAAAATTAACCGTGAAAAATAATTTTTATTATAAGTATTTCCATACGTTTTATTAACAGGCTGATTATGGTTAAATTTATAATCAGAAAATTCAGTTAATATAACCAGTATCTTTTCTTTTGCTGAAGGGAAATAAAACTGCCCTGGAATAAGATTCCTGCCTGCTGGTTCAGTAAAAACAACAGAAAAAGGAAGTGGCCATTTGGATTCTCTTACATTTTTTAATATTTTAGGTGATGGTGGTACAGAATATAATGGCATAGCAGTTAATAATAAAAAAATAAATATTTTAAACATACTAATAATAAACTAAATCTAAATGATATTTCAATGAAAAATAGTAATTTGAATTACTTCCTTTTATCTTCTCTAAACTCAATGACTTTTGGAGGACATTTTTCAGCCCCTGTGCTGTCCCCTTTGAAATTTTTATAATCTACAACAGGTAAATTTTCCTCCATTGTTATCCCTTCATTATTATTTACCCGGACACATATACTGCAGCCTATACAACCTTTTTTACAAACTTTAGATACTCTTACACCAAAATCTTTGGAAACACATTTAATAAAAAAATAAGCATCTCTTGGGACTAATTCAATAATATTCCTTGGGCATGCACTTACACATAAACCACAGCCTGTACATTTTTCCTCATCAACTTCCGGCAGTCCATTTTCTTTTACATGAATTGCATTAAAAGGGCATATCTTCTCGCAATCTCCATATCCAAGGCATCCATAAGCACAGGCTTTATCCCCGCCTGCATTATGAACAGCAAAACAAGTCTCAACCCCTTTATATTCTCCTGTTGCAGCAACTGTATCCTTATCACCTTTGCAGCGAACTTCAGCTACACAAGACTCATTCACACCAGCATCTTTACCAATAGTTTTTGATATAGCCTGGACTATTTTATTTCCACCAGGAGCACAAGCTGTTATTGGAACCCCTTTCTCAACAATAGCCGCAGCATAAGCTAAGCATCCTGCAAATCCACAAGCTCCGCAATTAGCACCTGGTAATATCTCTTCTATTTTTTCAATACGAGGGTCATGCTCTACCTTAAACTTTTTTGCTGCAAAAGCTAAAATAGCTCCAAATAATAACCCTAATATTCCTACGCTTGCACCTGAAATAAATAATAAATTTATCATAAAACTCACTTACCCTGCAATAATTCCTTTAAAACATAAAAAAATTAATGATAAAAGTCCTGCTGTAATAAAAGCAATGGGTGCTCCTTTAAAACTTTTAGGCACATTAGCAAGTTCCAGACGCTCCCTGATCCCTGACATAATAATTAAAGCCAGAGCAAATCCAATTCCTGCTCCCAGTCCATTAACTGCACTTTCTAAAAGATTAAAATTATCTTTAATATTTATAAGGGCTGCTCCTAATACTGCACAATTTGTTGTAATTAATGGTAAATATATACCCAATGCCTTATAAAGTTGTGGAGATACTTTCTGGATAAACATTTCTACAAGCTGAACTAAAGTTGCAATTACAAGAATAAAAGTAAGTGTTCGCAGGAAAACAATGTTATATGGAATAAGAAGATAAGTGTTTAATAAATAAGTAATAACAGAAGATAAAGTCAAAACAAAAATAACAGCCATACCCATTCCAAGTGCTGAATCCATTTTCTTGGAAACTCCTATAAATGGACACACCCCCAGGAATCGGGATAAGACAAAATTGTTAATTATTGCTGCACTTACTATAATTATAAAATAATGCTCCATTGCAAGCTCCTATAATTTATTCTTTTTTCTTTATAAAAAAATTCATAATTCCCATTAAAACACCTATTGTTATAAATGCTCCTGGTGGTAAAATCATAATAGCCATTGGTTTAACAGGAACTTCCCATATCCAGCCGTAATCCTGAATTTTAAGAGTGATAGTCCCTGCACCTAAAACTTCTCTTATTAATGCAATAAAAACAAGAGAAAAAGTAAAACCAAACCCCATACCAAGTGCATCTAATATGGATTTCCCCAGGCTGTTTTTATTGGCAAATGCTTCAGCTCTGCCAAGGATAATGCAATTAACTACTATTAAAGGAATAAATATCCCCAGTTCCTTATGCAGAGAAGGGGCATAAGCATTAAGAGTGTAATCTACAATTGTTACAAATGTAGCGATAACTACTATATAAGCTGGTATTCGAATTTTATCAGGTATGAAATTTTTTAAAAGAGATACAATGATATTAGAACCAAGAAGAACAAACATAGTTGCAACACCCATTCCAACTCCATTTATAACTGAATTAGAAACAGCAAGTGTAGGACAAAGACCAAGCATTAATATAAAAGTTGGATTCTCCTTAATGATCCCTTTTGTAAATTCTTTCCAATGGGTCATAAATTATTGTTTCCTCTTGTTGCCAAAAATTTTTGTTCGGGTATATCTATCAATCAAAGGTGTTAATGCATTCATTAAAAGTATGGAAAAGCTCACTCCTTCAGGCAATCCTCCCTTTAATCGCAATAAAGCTGTAAGTAATCCGCACCCTACAGCATATATAACCGCTCCCTTTAAAGTAAATGGACTGGCAACATAATCTGTTGCCATAAAAAATGCACCTAAAAATAAGCCTCCGGCTAAAAGATGAAAAACAGGGTCATTCCCTGCTAAAATCGAAATAAAAAATACAGTTAATAGATAAAAAAAAGGAATAACACATGTTATAACTTTTCTTATAATTAAATAAAAACCACCAATTAAAATTGCCAGGGCAGATGTTTCACCAATACACCCTCCTACATTTCCTAAAAATAACTGTTTATAAAGATTAAATCTACTTCCAAACTCTTTAATTAATCCATTAATACCTTTTAATTTATTAACAGCTAATGGAGTAGCAGATGTAATTGTATCAATTTTAATATTAAAAAAATTAAATTGATTAATCCATTCAGGATCAAGCGGCATATTCCATGTTGTCATTTCAGGAAGCCATGCAAACATAACAAAGACCCTGCCGGCTAATGCCGGGTTAAATATATTATTTCCCAGCCCCCCAAAAAGATGCTTTACTACAATAATGGCAAATAATGTTCCAACAATCGGCACATAAAAAGGTACAGCAGGAGGCATGTTAAAAGCAACCAGAATACCTGTTATAACAGCAGATCCATCAAAAACAGTAATACGCTTTTTTAATATTATCTGCATAAAAATCTCTGAAAATAAAGCAGTAACTACACTGATAATAACAAGCCACAAAGCCCTCATACCAAAAAAATAAACTGAAGCTGCCAGAGCAGGTAAAAGTGCCATATTAACATTCCACATTGAACTTGCAATACTCTCATTAGAATGAATATGAGGTGAAATACTTGTTTTTAACATTATCTTTCCTTAATTATAATAAAATTAATAAATTTATTTGTTTTGATTTAATTTTCCTAATTTAATAAGCTGTACAATGGGTCTGTTTGCAGGACATACATAATTACAGCAGCCGCATTCCATGCAATCATTAATATTATATTCAGACATATCTTCATACTTTTCTTTTTCACTTAAAATACTTAACATAGCTGGATTAAGCCCTGCAGGACAGGACTTTAAGCATTTGGAACAATGCACGCAATCTCTGTATTTATCATATTTTATTTTTTTTTCTTGTTTTTTACTTAAAAACAAAATACCACATGTTCCCTTTGTAACAGGGGTTTCAGGAGAAGTAACAGAAAGTCCCATCATAGGGCCTCCAAAAATAATCTTTCCAGCATCCTGTTTTAATTCAACTTCATCAATTATTTCTTTAAGAGTTGTACCAATTTTAATTTTATAATTTCCAGGTTTTTTTACTATATCACCTGTAACAGTAACAACCCGTTCAATAAACGGTCTTTGAAAAACAACAGCATTATGGACAGCAAGGACTGTTCCTATATTATAAACAACTACACCCACATCAAAAGGTAATCCTCCTGAGGGTACTTCTTTTTTTGTAATAGCTTTTATCAACTGCTTTTCCCCTCCCTGGGGGTATTTAACTTTTAATGGGATAACTTCCATACCTTTTCTAGAAACAGCCTTAATAAACTTCATAATAGCATCTTTTTTATTTAATTCAATCCCGATAAAAATTTTTTTAACATTTAGTACTTTTTTTAAAATCTTTATACCTTCAATAATTTCATTAGTTCTCTCTATCATTAACCTGTAATCACAGGTTAAAAAAGGTTCACATTCCACTCCATTAATAATAAGAGTATCAACTTTTTTACCCGGTGGAATGGATAATTTTATGTCTGTAGGGAAAGCAGCTCCACCCATCCCTACTATACCAGATCGAGTAATTCTTTCTATAATCTTTTCTTTTTTTAGTTTTTGCCAGTCTGTTTGCTCTTCTTTTCCTTTTTTAAATTCCCCTTCCAGTTGAATAACAATAGAAGGTGCTTTCTGATTGTTTGGAGAAGGATATGCTCCAACATCTAAAACCTTACCAGGAATACTGGAATAAATATTAGCAGAAAACTTCCCATCTTTTTCCCCTATTAACTGTCCTTCTGATACAAAATCACCTTTTTTAACAAGTGGTTTAGCTGGTTTACCCAGATGCTGGGATAAAGGAATAATTACTTTATAAGGAATATGAAAATTTTCAATAAAATGATCTTTAGCATATTGTTTATTTTCTTCCGGATGAATACCACCCAATTCAAATGATCTGACTTTTAAATCTGCAAATTTCATATAACTTTTTCCATATCAATAATAAAACAGAATTTTATAATAATACATTTCAAACATCTTGTCAACATTTTTTACCTCTTTTTTTACCTCTTAAAAAATAATATTGAACTTAAAATTATAACTAATATTATTATTTTTATGAAAATAGGTATTAATGCATCTTATGCTGCCTGTGAAAAACCTACTGGAATAGGAAATTATATTCTTAATCTTATAAGTAATCTTTTAACAATAGATAAAAAAAACAAGTATTATCTTTATTACAGAAAAAAAATAAAGAAAAACCAATTTCTAAACTTCAATGTTCCATCACTTAGCTTTGAACCTAAACTATCTATTTTCAATAAAAATAAACCTGATATATTCCACGACCCTTCTTTTAAATATATTAAAATAGGAAAAAGTAAATGTCTTATTACTATTCATGACATAGTTGTAGCTAAAAAAGAAGATTATACTTCTACACGATTTAAAAAACAGCAAATGCCTAAATTAACCAAAGCCATTTACAAATCAGATTGGATTATAACAGTTTCTGAATTCACAAAAAAAGAACTTTTAAAATATTTTCCAATTAAAAAAGATAAAATTACTCCTGTTTATCACGGTGTTAATTCAAATCTTTTCAAACCTGGACTGAAAAGTCCTGATTTCATTAAAAGCAATAATTTACCAAAAAGGTATTTGTTTTTTGTTGGAAATATTGAAAAACGAAAAAATCTTTTTACTATTATCAAAAGCTTTGAAAAAATTCATAAAAAAGAAAAAGATTTATATTTAATTTTAGCAGGAAAAAATGGTTATGCAGGAGAAGAAATCAGAGCATTTATTAAAAAAAGTCCTATAAATAACTCTATAATTGAACTTGATTATATACCAAATAATAAGCTTCCTTTATTTTATCAAAATGCTGAACTGTTTATATTCCCTTCATATTATGAAGGTTTCGGCATACCCATTCTGGAAGCCTTAGCCTGTGGGTGTCCTGTGATTACTTCAAACATCACAGCAATGCCTGAAGCAGGTGGTGATGCTGTGGTATATGTTAATCCTTTTGATTATGATGAAATTGCTGATAAAACATTACACCTTCTGCATAATAAAAAATTAAAGCAAACATTAAGAAATAAAGGACTAAAGCATATTAAAAATTTCACATGGGAAAAAACAGCAAGAAAAACATTAGAAGTGTATCAACAACTTGTTTAATTAAAAAGGTAATAGGACAATTTCCCTCGACAATTGTCCCATTAATCAAAAAGGAAAGTAAATATGGATATGAAAATTATTTTTCCTGATGGAAAAAAAGTAGATGCTCTTTATAAGGGATTTAAAATCCAAACAGACCAATCAAAAGAAAATGGCGGGAAAGGTTCAGCTCCACAACCTTTTGATTTATTTTTAGCCTCTATTGGAACCTGTGCTGGTATTTATGTGCTTTCTTTCTGTAATAAACGAAATATTTCTACAAAAAATATTAAATTAATCTTACATACAGAAAAAAATACTGAAACTAAAATGATAGATAAAATTATGATAGATATACAGCTTCCACCTGAATTTCCAGAAAAATATAAACAAGCAGTTATATCATCTGCTGAATTGTGTTCTGTTAAAAAGCATTTATATACTCCACCAGAATTTGAAATAAAAACAATATCATCAAAATAATAATTATTCAGACTATTGATGTAATCGGACAGTTATCCCCTTTTTTTTATAAAACATTACTTTGAGTGTTATTCCCATTTTTATTTACTTGCGAATCGCTTTCATGTCTTGTCCATTCTGATGGAGGATAAGTTTAATTACTTTTCCTTTCTCATCCAAAATAAATGTGATTTGAGCATCTACAATTTTATAGAAAAATTTTATATCTGACTCAGCAAAGACCTGACATTTACTTTGACCGGTTGCCTGTACCATTAATTTATCATCCTCGACAGTAATGGTTAATCCGAACTCAGGAGTCATAGTATAATAACCTGTATACGACTCTAAAATTTTTTGATCAACATCTACAATTTTTCTAGAAGGGAAAGACATTACCTCGATTCCAAAAAGTATGCGAGTTACTTGTTCTCCAAACTCTGTTATACGCATGGTTGCTGTATTAGCCAGTACGATCACCCCAATATCTTTGCTGGGAATAACAGCTAACCATCCAGCATAACCACCTGTCATACCATTATGCCAGAGTGTAATATTGTCTCTGGCAATGTGCCAGCCCAATCCTATGGCTAATCCATTTTTCATGGTATGATATTTTTTATGAGAGGATTGAATAGCTTTCGATAATAAGGTGTTATTCTTTTTTAAATTGGCTTTAATGAATTTCAGCATATCGTTACAGGTAGACCTAATCGCCCCAGCACCAGCTAAAGCAGGGATGTCCCAGTTTTTTCCTCGATTGAGAGTGATATCATAGGGTGAAGCTAATCGTTTTTGTAAATTAGTATTTAAAGTAATGCAGGTGTCATTCATATTAAGAGGTTTAGTAATAAATTTTATGAGTAAATTCTCATAGGACATATTCATTTTTTTGGCTAATAGATATCCCAACAGTCCCATGCCTAAATTAGAATACACGTATTCTCCAGTAGATTTGTTTAAGGAATATCCCTTAAGGAAATCCATCATTTTTTTTATAGTGTAATCTGCATAGGGATTGAAAGGATCCTTTGGCTTAAAATTTTCAGGCATACGAGGTAATCCTGATGTGTGTGTAGCGAGATGTTTGAATGTAATAGATTTATATTTAGGATCAGATAGATATTTTTGTATGGATTCATCTAACTTCACTGTTCCCTTTTCGATCATAGAGGTCAATAAGATTCCAGTAAAGACCTTACTGATAGACCCTATTTCATATACAGTATTTGCATCAGGTTTTATACCTTTTCCTTTTATCTTTTCCCCATAAGAGATCACTTGTATTTTATTATCTTTATAAAGACCTATTGTGAATCCCACAGCAATCCCATCTTTAATAAGTTGTTGAGCTAAAGGATCAATTTTTAATTTGAAATCCATACCATACGAACTGTTTGTAAAAATTAAAATAGAAAATAAACCAATAATAAAAAGTTTTAATTGTTTTATATTCATTTTTCTCCCCTTGATTGTTATATAATGTATAGGAAAATACTTTTTCCCATTATCTTATCTTATAATTTTGCCGTTTTTAATCAGTTTGTCAATAGATTTATTAATTTCCAACTGTAGAAAAAAAGAAAAAAAAGGGAAAAAAAAGGTATCAAATTGTGACTTTAGTTGACCTTTTAGTGGTATTAATATTTAGTGATGAGCGACAATTATTCTTACCGCCTAACGAGAATTAAAATTACCAAAAATATACAAAAAAAATTTTGTCTCATCCAATTATTAATAAAAGTGAAACAAAATGGGGTAAGGGGACGTTGAGAAAGTAAACCTGGACGTTCTTGACTTAAAAACTTAAGAAAACAAATGCTCTGGAGGCTGAGCAACTAAATGCTCAGCCTCCTAGTTCCGGTTGATGTGGCCATTGGGTCCATATAGTTAAATAGTTAGCCCAATAATAATGGCCCCTTTTTCCTCAAAATATTTGACAACAAACAATTATTGTATTAGCCTTTAACAATGAGTTAAAAGCCGGAAATTATCCTAACAAAGAAAAAGTGATTGAGTTCTCACTTCAATTTGAAATACTTCCGAATAATGAAGAAATCATTAAAATTGCTGATATTTATATCCAAAACTTTTTGATGCCCAGGGATTTTGAAGGAGATGCATTACATCTGGCTTTTGCTTCTTATTATAAAATTGACTTCCTTTTAACCTGGAACTGCAATCATCTTGCCAATGCCAATAAGAAGCAGCATATCCGAACAATTAACACCGGATTAAATCTCATGATTCCGGAAATAATAACACCTTTGGAACTATTTTCCGAGACTGATAAAAAGGAGTAATTCATGTATGCTGATAAAGTATTAGAGGAAAAGTGGGCGACCCAGAAAATTTTGGCAAGAAATGCTAATTATAGAATTGATAAATTAGTTGAAAATGCCCATAAGTCTGCCCTTGAACTATCCAACATATCCAAGGTGCCATTAAAATATTCAAAAAGAAAAGGTGGCTATATAAAGCCGGACTCCACGCCATAGTTACATTAGTCCGTTTCTTTATTACAGTTTTTTCTTACTGCGCTACGAAAAGGTCTTAGGGGCCGTAGAATCATTATTCAACATTTTTAATTTCCTTACCAAATCCTCCTTTTCTTTCACCGGTTGCTTACCCGGTTTATACAATTGGCTTATAGCTGCCAGGCAAATTCGGAAGTGATGTGGCCATTGGGTCCATATAGTTTAATAGTTAGCCCTGTTCCCTTTTTTTCACGAGTTATTGAGATAATTCAACGATATATTTATCCTCAGTATATTTGAAATTATACTCAATTATTTTCCTTTTAGGGACATCATTTTTTATAATTGATACATCAATTTTTAATACAAGGCTATTTGATTTTGGTAATACTATCATTCTCTTTTCAAATATTGTGTATCCACACCAAAATAAAGAAAAGTTGTCAGAATGCTCTTTAAATTTTAATAATTTATTAATGTTTTCGGAAAAATTAATTTCTTTTTTACTATCAGAATAAAAAACATTTGCAGAGTGAATTAAAAAAGAAGCGTCAAATTTCTCTTTACAATACGCAGAGCAATGAATCGAGTACTCATTATTTCCCCAGTGTCTAAAAAAAGGAGATATAACAACCCCATCGATCATAAATTGATTTAGTGGCTGACTACTAAAATTCCAGTTTTTTATAAACAATTCAGTTTCTTTATGATATATCTTTTTTGTTGCTCCTGTATGGCAAGAAATAATAATTCCAGTAATAAAAAGCATGATATATTTAAAATATTTCATCTAACCATCTCCTCATTTAATTTTCTCCACGAACATTACGACCTATAAAATAAGGCATCATGTCCAAAAAAAAGTGTCCAGCATATCTAGTAAGTGTTTCAGCCCATCCACCTACATCATACCATTTATCTGATGTTTCTCGAAATGTATAGGAATCTCCTTTTCCCATTTTCTTATAATTCTACCCTTTTCAGACAGTTTGTCAATGGATTTTTATCTTTAAACTCGACTTGATCTATCTAAAGTATCTTTTGAAGGTGATTTACACTTAACATTTTTGCAACGGTCTCGATCTATCTTGCCGGTAAATTATGGCTTCATTCCTGCTGTTATTCTCCCTATACCAGTGTTTCTAATATATATTTAGGAATTTCCTATATACATAAATGGCTTACCCATACTTCTCCCCTATTTTTTTTAATTAAGCAAATAGCCGTCATCAAATGGCTCATAAACAATATCATTTATTATTTCTCTCTTCCTATCAGGCGGAGACCTGCCCGATTCATCCTCCCACAAGTTGAGATGTTTCAATATCTTTTTTATTACATCCTGCCGGTCTATATAGGCGATAATCTTCATCCTGCCCCCACAGGCTGGACATTCCAGAGGGTCTACTTCAAACACCTGATGAATGAGCTGTGCCCATTTCTTTTTATATGCTCTCTGCTGTTCAGTTGCCATGGATATTGCAATTACTTTATCATTTCCCTGTTTCCTGTTTCTCATCCCCCGGTTCTTCGAACTGTAATACCCGTAGTAATTGATGTATTTCTGATAACGGTTCGGTATATGCGCTGTCAGTGAAGCAATGAAATCCGTATGAGTGAAGTATCCAAAGTTCCTCTTCAGTCCTTTATGATATGCCCCCTTATATAATACTTTGTCTGAACCCGGAGTATATACCACCTTTTCCTGAGAATAAAATGACTTGCTGATATACCGCAGTATATGAGATACTCTACTTTCCTGTTCAGGATGATATTTTGTGAAATTAATCCTCGTATCAATATACACACTGAATCCAGTATGCTCCTGTTTTAATATACGATTGATATTCTCAGCAGTGGCAAGATTGTTTTCCAGGACAAAGCGACATACCTTTTTCTCAAATAACATCTGCAGATACTTTCTGGCTTTATCAGAATAAGCTGGCATACAGTAAAACATACCTTTAGAAGTAAATATACCGTCTGATGTAATTGTATGGATATGCGGATTCAGGTTAAGCAGATTTCCATGCGTCTGTATAATTTGAATACTGCCCGGTACACCTTCTTTCTGAAGGGTCTGCCGCATGAATTCTTTCAAAGTCCTCCAGACGATCCGGGACAGGTCATTAAGAAATTCACGGTTTCTTATAAATCCGCCTCTTAGTATTTTCGGCAGGCAGAAAACCATATGTCTATGAGGGCCTTTAAGAATGATATCTTCTATAATATAGTTTTGAAACTGAAGCATAGATTTTGTCATGCAGGAAGAGCAAAGACGGCTTTTACAGGAGAAAGACAGGAGATACTCTTTCCCGCATTGTGTGCATTTAATTCTGGCAAAACCATATTTCGGTATCCCGCATTTCAGGTATTTTTCAACTGTTTCATCAACAATTGGTCTGAGCGGACCGTATTTTGAGAGATATTTTTCATCATATGCATTCTGGAATTCATCGTAATGATGATAGAATATCCGGTAAGAAGCTGTTGTTTGAGGGTGACGCGGTCTGTAGAATTTGTACTGTTTTAATTCCATCTTGCATATAATCCATAGGGGACTTCCCTATATGATTATATACAAAAAGAAGTTAGGGGTTTTTTAATTTATTAGTATGCGGAAATGTAATTATTTAACAAGGTACTAGAGGGTCCCGATGACCATATGACGGAAATAATCGCCACCGCACTCAATGTGGTTCCAGACCATTCCGCATCTTGCTTTCCTTTTATGAACATCCCGGATGACCTTGAAAGTTTTTTTCTTCAGGCCCATAAGATAGAGATGCAGGGCAAAGCTGTATTCCATGCCGGTCCATGGTTCGTACTGCTGAAAGCAGTATTTTTTATTGTCCCTGTATCCTCCGTTAATATAACAGTGCCCCTTTTCACCCGGTGTGAAATTTCTTGATGTTAATATTCATTCCTCTTCCCCCATTTAATCAAAATCTCACAGGCTTATCATACTCGATCTTTTTGATATTGAATCGAGCATAACTATAATCTCCTGTTTTTAATTTCCAAATCGCTTTAATTTCTGTTGGAATAATCACGCTGTTTATCTCTTTGTAATTCCTGAATTCTCCAACCCAGTTTTCCAAATCATCTTCACCCATATATCTTTTTGTTTCCATCTGCGTTATCTCGTTTCTATCATTAAAATTCACAATGTATGAAACTGAAATGTCTTTATGATTGAAAGTTAATTTTGTTGATGAAGAGTCGATCGGTGACCATTGCAGATTTTCAGAAGGTAAAAGATTTGTCGGGAACCAGACGCTTTCACCGATCCAGCGAAACACTTCTCCCTGATCGGTTTTCTCACCTTGACTATTTACAATTTTGAATAATGAAAAAAGCAAAACAGTTAGTCGTCCTTTGCCTACAATATATGTATCACGAGCAGTAAACATTGCAGTTTTGCCTTGCCAGATGAAACCGGGTTTTTCAGCAGCGCTGTAAAAAGGTATCGGTTCTTGCAGGCTGTCGCTAAATTAAAAATATAACCACTCCCTGTTGTTAAAATATAGTTAATTTCATTTACATTGAAACAGATTCATCTATTCCCTTCTTATGTTCAGGTTGACCAAATGATTTTTCCTCTTGTTGCATTGATAATCCGTCTTAAATTCCATATTATATCATGCAGCATTAAATCTGTTTTCGCCTTTTCTATTCCACGCCTTAATAATTGATTAAAATTTCCATTCATTTTCAGATCCCCCTGAAATACTTCAGCTATATGCATTCGTTTTTTATACAACTTTTGCCCTTCTTTACTTTTATATCGGTTATAAGCTCTCTGCTGAAGAGGAGAGCGGGCATCCATACTATACTCTTTATAATCCTGCTTCGTGCATTCTCCTTTTCGTTTGCAGTATTTACATCCTTCTTTATTGCTGAATTTTATTATCCTGTTTCCAAATCGCACCTTTGCACTTTGACTTTGAAATACTAACTTGTTTCCCTCTGAACAAACAACACAATTTCCCTTTTTCTTATATTCAAACTTTATTTTATTTTTGTTCTTTTCGGGATTTTTTCGTTCACTTTCATGCTGCTTCGTCGGAGAAATCAGTTTTATTCCTTCCACCTCTAAACCCATACAGCTTCCCAAAGTATTAAAATTTGAATCTGCACAGACCTTTTTATATTCCCCCATTCCATTGACATTTTTATTTGCTTCCTTCGCTAATTTTCTTGTTTTATGGCTTTCATCATAATGGCCATCAACATCCGAAGCTACTACAATATCTGCCTTTCCGTCTACTGCATTTATTTTTGTATAGGCATTCTCATAGCCTCCCTTTTTCATCTTTGTTAATTCTGCATCCTTGTCCGTACTATTAATTTGTAAGTTTTCTTCTAACTTTTGTTGTTCCTTAGGTAACCGTGTAAACCCTCGTGTTTTTATCTTCTGATTTAGTTCCTCTTCTAATTGTCTGATTTTTCTCAGATCCTTTTCTAATTTGATTTTCTCTTTTGATATGGATTCGTCCTCTTTACTGCTTTCCTGAAGTTCGTTTAATATTTCTTCCACTCTTGCTTCTATCTTTTTTTTCTTTATTTTTAATTTCTTCTTTGTTCTGTTTCGTTTCTTTGATGCATTTGCTTTAACATGAAATCCATCCTGATATAATACTTCAAAACTTAACAGCTTATTTTTTTCTGCTAAGGCTATGGTTTCGCTGAAAATTAATTTCAAATCTTCTTTATGCATATTTATAAAATCGCTTATTTTATCATGACTAATTCTCTTCTTATGTGTAAATATCCAGAAATCTGAATAATTATATGTTGCATAATCTATATGACGGGCTGAATATATTCTGCTAAATATTGCATATAAAATTACTCCCAGCATTGTTGTTATGCCTTTTGGAGCACGACCTTTTTGTCCCGGCCCAACCTTGTATTTTGTTTCGAAAGGGCTGACATCTATTCCTTTTATAAACTGTTTTATATAATGTGCCGGATGTTCAGGGGAAAGTATATCCTTAAACCGTACTTCAATAAAGGCGCCGTCACTGGAATCATTGGTTTCATCAAAATTTCTGGCCATAATCCCTCCCATTTATTAACTTATGTAGAAAATATAACCAAATTTTATTTAATTTCAATTGTTATTTAATTTAGCGACAGCCTGCTTGACATTTGACATATGAGCATATTGATTTAAATATTGTCAAATGTTGAAAACTTATACCTTTTGTGACTTTAGTTGACCTTTTAGTGGTATTAATATTTAGTGATGAGCGACAATTATTCTTACCGCCTAACGAGAATTAAAATTACCAAAAATATACAAAAAAAATTTTGTCTCATCCAATTATTAATAAAAGTGAAACAAAATGGGGTAAGGGGACGTTGAGAAAGTAAACCTGGACGTTCTTGACTTAAGAACTTAAGAAAACAAAGTCAGTCTCAATTTATATATTAATCAGGTTTATTTATTTCAATTTTTTTAATGCATCTTCATATCTGTCTTCTACAGCAGTAATCATACGATAATCAGGATACTTGGTCATAAATTTTTCAGCATAATCCTTCACTTTTTTATAATCCTTTAATATGTAGAATATATATATTTCCATATAGCATATTTCCGATATAAATGGATCATTTTCATATTTTTGTTTTGCTTTTTTGGCAACTTTTAATGATTCTTTATATAATTTATTTTTTATTTTTACATCATTATAATATTCTTCTGTTTTATCAGCAATTTCCTGTAGTGTTAACATAATATGCCAGGAACATTGTATCGGTGTTTGACATAGTATGTAAGCATAGTGTTTTTTATTAAATTTTTTTATTTCATCTGACGACATTTTAGCCATGTTATGTTCTTTTAAAATATCAGCATATGTTTTCCATTTTTTAGTGTTTAATCTCATTTTAAATAAATTTAATTTATTATATAATTTTTTTATTTCTCTATGTTTCCTTATCTTTTTGAAATTTTTTAAAAATTTATATGCTTTTTCTATCTCTGAATGGGGACGGGAATATAGAGGATCATATTCCTGAGACCTTAGAAATTTATTTAAAGCCTTCTCCACTTTACCATCATCCAATAGAGTAATACCCTCATAATAAGTCTGAATGGCATTAATTGATTTAGTTTCATTGTAATCCAGTGTATCAGGTTCTTTAACATTAAAGAAGGAAAATACTTTTTTAGCTAATCTCTTTTCTAAATTAAAGATATTATTTATTAAACCTTCAACACTCCATGTCTTTAATATTTTTCCTGTTTTTACTGATACAAGTTTCGTATCTATTCGAATCTTATTATTTAAAATAATAAAACTACCGTATATTAATTGATTAGCATTTAATAATTGACCTATTTCAACTTTTTTATTCTGGTCCATCAATCCTGTTAAAGACAATTCCTGTTCTTTAAGTATTTTTTGAAGATTTTCTCTTTCAACGACTTGAATTTGATATGATTTTGAAAGTTCAGTAATAAGCATATCAGTAATTCCTTTACTTAACCAATCAAATGATTTTTTTCCTCTTGTGTTTTTATAATAAAATACAGAAACAACATCATTATTCAAAGCTTTTTCTGGTGTAGTAATAACAGGTGATGGGGTATGTTTTGGCTGATTGTTTGATACTTGAATAGGTTTTTCTTCTTCTCTATTCTCCTTATATGTAATACCATTTCTTATAACACCCGCGTAATCTGTATGTTTACTGGCAACAAAATATATGATTCCATTCGATGGATTCATTTTAGGTGTTCTGCATTTTATATTTCTGTTTCCCCTTATATATTTTTTAAGTTTTTTGGTTTGGACATTATATTCATATAAATTCCCATCAGAAGGTCGTTTGGTTACATACAATATATCTTTATTATTAAAATCATAGGTTAAATAATTCCAGACTATTGTAGCATCAGAGATTCCAGAATTAACTAACTCTCCTTGAGAATTGGCTTTGTTCTCTGTAACGTATAACCCTTTGCTGTAATTTTTAGTGGGAGATCCCCATAAATCAAAGTATATTCGTTTTGAATCACGGGAAAAGATTGGATTTGAAATAACACCTGATATATTTTTAGCAACACGATATGCTTTACCCATTGGTTTGCTATTTTTAATTTTTTGTACCCATAATTCCCGAATTGCATCACGTTCATTAATAGTTAAAGTCATTGTTATAAATGATTCTTTATAATTAATAGCTAAATCATCATAGTTTCCAGCTTTCCATATTTTCCATTTAGGTGTAAGTGTATTTAAATTACCACTATATATACCTATGGGTACGTTGTTTTTTACTTTTTTACTGGAAGAACCTATCCGTACAAGTATTTTTTTAGCGTATCCCTTCATCCCCCCTAATAAAATAGGACTATGAATAAAAGCATTATTGGCTTTTATTTTTTTAGTCTTTTTTGTTTCTATATTGTATAGATATAAATGGCTTTTCATTTTAATATCAAAATCAGTAAATACGATTTGTTTCCCATTATTAGCTACACTCATGGTGGATGGAATACGTCCGGGGATAATTTGTACATTACGGTATGCTCCAAGTAAACCAACATGTAAATCTTTTTTACTGAAATGCTTATAATCTGCAAAACTTATATTACAGTGTAATAAACTTAAAATGACTAGAATAATTTGTGTTCTCATAATCCCTCCTGTTTTACCCGAGTAATTAATAATTTATAAAATCCTTCTATTGTTTTTTTTAGATTTGTTTTTAATATAACTATATTTATTTCCTTTTCTATTTTTTATTACCTGAATTTTTAATTTTTAATTGAAAGTAATGTTTTTATAAAAATGTTATTAATAATGTAATGTAAAAGATAAAACTTTGCTGGAATTTTTAAAAAAAATAAAATATTATTCCTTATGGTGTGGAAATATCTGAAAAAGAGTTAGAAAAATGTATTGAAAAAGGTTCACCTATTTTTTAGGAAAAAAACGGTTATAGAAAAAATAATGCTGTAACTCCTTTGGTATATTCTATACGCAGTTGCCTGACCATAATTTTATATTATATTTTTTGATTTTTTGTAAAGTAAAAAGTAAAGACCAGGTACCTTTATACTTCTACCTTTTTTAAATTACAGAGTCCAGTTTTTTTGACTTTTTAATAAAAAATAGTATTATTTTAATAGGTTTTTAGAAAACCTAAATTATTACAAAGGAAAACAGAATGAAGCAAGTTATTGTATTACTTTTAGTATTAGTGACAGCGACAAGCTGTTCCTCTAAACAAATCTCTTCTCGTGAAGAGCATTACCAACTGGAAAATGGTTTATCTGTGATATTGCGTCCTGTGAGCGGAGCAAAATCGATAGTAATTGTAACTATCTATTCAATTGGTGAAGATCATGATCCTGTAGGAAAATCCGGTATGGCGCACCTGATTGAACACTTATATATATCTGCAGCAGCGGGGAATACTGAATCCCGGAATATTCAAACATTCATATCACAATATCCGGATGGTTGGAATGCACAAACAGGTAAAAATTATACAATTATTGCTACAGTGTTTCCGAAAAAGCGTATAGAATCAGAGCTTAAAGATGTTGCTGTTCGAATGAGTAAGCTTGATATTAAAGACAGTGATCTTAATCGCGAAATTCCAAGAATTGAAAATGAACTTTCGAATATGTATGGCGGTATTCCTGCTCTGGCAGCACAAAACCTGGCCTCAGACATGGTTGTTGCTCATCATCCGAACACTCGCAGGGGAGGAATGATTAATCAAATAAGATCAATTGATGTTAAGCACATACAAAAACGTATTCAGACATTCTATAAACCAAAAAATGCTATGATTATTATTGCAGGCGCCATAGATCCCAAACAAATGAAAAAAGCAATTAACAAAACGTTTTCAGGGATTGAAAGTGGAAAAGACATAGAAGCCGTTCCTTTGTCTCAAAAGTTACCCACAATTATAACAAAGAGCAAGAAGGCCTCTCCTCGTTTCCCTCAAGCTCAATCTCATGTTGCCTTGGCGTTCAGAACCCCGAATCCATTAGATAAATTATTTCCGGCTTTCCTTGTTCTCGTTGCTCGTCTTCAATCAAGTTCTTTCAAGCTCAATCCTCCTCAAAAGTTTTTTCCTGTTGGTTTTGCTCTCATGGACAGACCAGAGGTCGTGACCTTACATCTTCCGATTCCTAAAGGAGAAAAGGTTGAGACTATACTCGATAAGCTCAGGAGTTATGTCTCTGCAACAACTTCCGACAAATTGAAGAGGAAGGATATTAATAATACGAAACAAATCTTTGGCTATATGTTAGGTTTGCAGAAATATCCTGACCAGATACTTGTGAATAATATATACGGTGTTGCTTTTACTTTAGGTATGCGGAAACAATTAGGCATTAAAAGTCAAGAATTACTTGAAAAGCTCAATTCTGTTACCCAAGATGAATTAATGGAAACTGTCAAAGAGTATTTCACACCGGAGAATTACGCTGTGGCAGTTATTAATGTAGAGTGAAAGTCAAAGTGCCGGGTCATAAGATATAAGATTTAATTTTTTTTAAAATTATTTATGTTTGTTTATATAGGCAGACAATTAAGAATAAAATTTGACAGTGGATAATAAACCTGCGATTATATGATTTTAAAAAAAGTATAGCAAATAATAGCATAATAAAAAATATAATAAATCAAATAAAGAAAAAATTTGACATCTTATAACCTGGCACCATTATTTCACTATTATTTCACTGGCACCATTATTTCATTGCAGGAGAGTTGCAGTTGATAATGCTATGATAGATTCTTCAGTCTGAGCTGAGAATTCAGAAGAAATGTCTAAAAGAGACATTTCTTTATTAAACCTTAAATCAGTTAAGTAAAGCATGGAATTAGCATCAAGAAGCCTGTATGGAATAATTTGAGAAGGCAAAAGAGAGAAAGTTCTGTGAGTGGATTTTAATTTAGATTTAGATTTATTTTTTCCTCTGCAAAGATAACGTGCAACAGGAATATATAATTTTATTTTTAATTTAAAAATATAAACCCATCGGTAATAAAATCCGATTCTTACAGCACAATTTTTAGCACCACAGATTGGACACTTATCAGAAAAAGAAGGGAAAGTCCAAATTTTAGCTAAAACTAAATTAATATATTCCGATAAATTAAGTATATTTTGATATTGGATTTGGATATTGCGATTATCGGCTATTTTTAATAAGTCGGTAATCGCTTTTTTTATTTTTTTATTTGAAATAAAATTTTAAAATAATAAATTAAGAAAGATTAAAATAAAAAAAAAGAGCAGAAAGAGATCAGAAAGTTTTAATAAAATATAATCTCATCACAAAAGCTGGTGATTATAAAATTTTAATAACGCCTCTGTTTTCTGGGTTATAATGTTTTAAAATAACAAGAAGTCGAAGATTCACCAAATGCAGCAAGTGTTGCTATAGATGCAATAAGATGTTGTAAGATTGCAAAAGATAGAGCGATTGGAGAATCAATTGACTCGGTGTTATCGTTTTTGTTTAAGCATCATCCAACACAATTATCAAATAGAGAAGCATACGTAAGATATAAAAAATTTATCAGTAATAATATCTATAATAAAGTAGTTATTAATATGAATCTAAAGGAAAAAGTATGTTAGACATTAATTTTATAATATCTAATTGTGATGAGGTAAAAGCAAACTGTAGGAAAAGAAATTGCAAAATAGATATTGATAATTTATTACAAATTGAGAAAGAAAGACGTAAACTAATTTATAATAAAGATGGATTGAGATCCATTTTAAATAATAGTTCAAAAAAAGGCAAAAAACCAATAGAAGAAGAATTGAATGAAATTCAAAAAGTCAAAAAGAAGGAATTAGAGTTATCTAATAAAATTAAGGAACTTCAAACTGAAAGAGACAATATGTTGGCATTAATTCCAAATATGTTGGATAAGCGAGTACCTATCGGTGATGAGGAAAATGCTAAAGTGTTACGTGAGGTTGGAAAAATAAAGGAATTTGATTTTCATCCACTGTCCCATGAAGTAATAGGTGAAGCTCTTGACATTATTGATATTAAGCGAGCTGTAAATGTTGCTAAAACAAGATTCTATGTTTTAAAAAATGATGCTGTTTTTTTAAGAATGGCGCTAATTCAGTTATTTATTGATATTGTTAGAGATCAAGGTTGGAGTCTGATATCGCCGCCAGTATTAGCTAAAGATCAAACTTTGTACACATCTGGATATTTACCGTTTGCTCAAAAAGATAATTTTAAAATTGAAGGTGATAATGATCTGTCTTTGATTGGTACAAGTGAGCAAGCTCTTGTTGGAATGCATCAAAATGAAATATTGAATAACTTACCTATATTATATTTAGGTGATTCGATGTGTTTCAGAACAGAAGCTGGCAACTATGGGAGAGACACAAAAGGGATATTGAGAGTTCATCAGTTTTATAAATTGGAACAAATTGTTTTTTGTCATCCAAATGAATCAGAAAAATGGCATCTTAAATGTTTAGAAAATGAAGAATCGTTACTTAAGGTGCTCGATATACCTTACAGAGTTGTTTTGATGAATTCAGGTGATTTGGCTACACCAGGAGCAATTAAATATGATATTGAGGCTTGGTTACCCTCTCAAAACTGTTATAGAGAAATGACATCAGATACTAACATGAAGGATTACCAATGTAGAAGAGGAAATATAAGATATAAAGTTGCGGATGAAAAAGGATATCCTCATACAATATCGGCAACTGGATTTTGTGATAGATTGATTGTTGCTTTGATAGAAAATTATCAGCAAAAAGATGGAAGTATAGAAATACCTAATGGACTTGTTAAATATATGAATGGAAAAGAAGTTATCTAAAAATATCAAAAAGGAAAAATATCAAAAAATCAACAAAAAGGTATCGGTTCTTGACATTTGACATAGGAGTATATTGATTTAAATATTGTCAAATGTTGAGAACTTATACCTTTTGTGACTTTAGTTGACCTTTTAGTGGTATTAATATTTAGTGATGAGCGACAATTATAATTACCGCATTGGAAGTTTTAATTGTCGTCAATCAATTTAGATTAAGAAATCATAAATAGGAATTGATTTTTCTTTAGTTATATCTTTGATTTTCCTCTGCCATTTTTTAGGTAGGAGGTTAAATATAGTTTTTAATTTCTGTCTTTGTTTTTTATCTTGCAACAGAAATTCTCCAATTGACCTGGCTGATTCTAAATCCTTAATTTCTTTTTCTTTTTTAATCCGTCGCTGACTAATAATAAATTTATGAAGTACGTAGGCTGAAGGTTCAGGAACTTTAATTGTAATATCTTTATACTTTATTTTAATAATATAATCCTGTAATAAATTTAAAAACCGTAATCCTTGAGCTTCGATGTGTAAATTTGGTATTTTATAAGGTTCAGATTTCCCTCTCCCCTTATCATGAATTAAAAATTCAATAGCTAAATCAGGATGATTATATTTTGTTAAACCTGAAATATAATCGGTTACTGGTTCGAAATCTAACTCCAGTAATAATTCAGGAATATTTACATCTTTTTTTATCAGGTAAGGATTTGGAATTAAAAAATCAAGATCAAGTGTTCTTACAGTTGGAATTTCCGGAGCATTTTTAAAATAGTAACGATAAAACAACTGACACCAGCTACCGATTAGAATAATATCTTCTAACAGGTTTTCTTTTTGTAATTCTCTTAAAATGGAAAAGAATAAACTATTTCGTTTTTCCAATAGCCTTTTTTAACTCCTTTAAATTTAATAATGCTTGTTTTAAAAGAGATTCATATTTTTTTCGTGATTTAATCCTTTGACTTACTTTTTTTATCTCTTTAGATTTTTTCCCAAAATATTTAAAACATAATTTTCCCTTTTCTCGATAACCTAGATAAGCATAACTATGTCCTTTAATATTTTTATATGAAATGGATCCTTTTGGATAATTTTTTATCTCTTCTTTATATTTTTTAATTAATTGATTAAGTCTTTCATATTCTTCTTTTAATACACCTTTTAAAACACTCATAACCTTATCCTTAGTTAACTAACAATATATACTTTATTATAACATGTTAGTTAACAAAAGTCAAGAAATAAGTTAACTAACATATATAAATATTTTTTAATTTGTTAGTTAACTTATTGTATAATAATTTATTCCTATAATCTTTACTATGATAAGTGTTTTATAAGCATAAATAATTTCACATTTCAAGGTCTGACCCCAATTTTTTTCATAAAATTTTTTTTATATATGTTTATATATTCAATTTTCCACATTCTATTTCACTGATTTATAATATTTTTTGGCATCTTTAACTGAAAGGCGTTTATCATCCTTCACTTCATCTATCAATTTTGCCAATCCGTAATTTTCTATTATCTCTTCCAAACGTTCAAATTCTTTAATCGATATTTGAACCGCTAATGGCTTTTGACTTTCATCAACGACAATATTTTTATGAATTTTTAACATCATTAACATCCTCATTCAATTAAATAATATTTATATAACATTTGAAATCAACTGCTTTTTTCTGCAACGCAAATCGCCACAAGAAAAAGGTCAGCTGGATTGCTTTGTTATCTGTTTTTTTTCTATAAAATTTTCATTAATAAATTTATGTATGATACTTGCAATTAAAGTTTGATATGGCAATCCTTCTTCTTCTATAAAGGATTTAAAATTAAAACAGACCAATCAAAAGAAAATGAAGTGGAAGGTTCAGCTCCTCAACCTTTTGATTTATTTATTAATATTTTTATTCATCAATTTTTTTTATCATTCTCATTACAAAATTAAAAACCTGCTTTAATGTTTCCCTGCGAATATAAATAATATTGTCATTCATTTGATGCCAATTTGGAACAGCATCTTTTTCCTCAGGGGCAGCACCAATAGTAATCCCTTTATAACCAAAATTATTAACCACGTTTAATTCAGTATATCCAATTGGCAAATCCACCGGTTCAACTTTATATTCTAATTCATTACTAATATCTTCTGCAATATGCAGCAATTTCTTATCAGGATAGTATTTTTTTAACATCCCTTCTGATTTAAGAAAGACAGGCTTTCCAATACCTGTACAGTCCATAACAATAAAATTGGCATCCTGGTCAATCGTACTTTTATGTTTTTTTAAATACTCATATATTCCAACACATCCTGTCTCCTCTGCTCCAGTATAAAGACCTACTAATTTAGTATGTTTTAATCTGTTCTTAGAAAAATATTCAATTAAACCCAGAGAAACACCCACACTTGAAGCATTATCATTTGCACCACTTACAGGACGTGCTAAGTATTCTGTATGAAAAGTAACAAAAAAGCTGACAAAATAAAAACAACTTAAAATTATAAATATTATTACTAAAAAATGCCCTGGCAATAAAAAATAAATAATGCTATTAACAAATAATACCATTAAAGAAATAAAACTGATTTTCATCTGAATATTCAAATATTTTACTATTGAGGGATGAAATAATAATCCTGCTGTAGCTGAATCTATATGAGTACTGATATATACTGTTTTTTTATGCTCTTCCTTAGGGACAATCTCTGTATATATATTTTGACTTTTTTTCCTTTTTAACAGTTTATAAATAAAAGTATGAGAAAAAACTGATTCTTTATAGAATAAAATAATTAAAAAAAATTCTATTATTAAAAAAACTACTTTTAAAATATAATGAAATTGAGAATAAAAAAGAGAAATAAAAAAACCTAATAAAAAAATAAATTGAAAAAAACTATAAGCTGATGAAGGAGTGGAAAATTCTTCCATAACAGGTTCTAATTGAAAAGATTGAATTTTATTAAACACCCAATCACCTGCTTTTTTTTCATTTTTAGTTGCAGTAAGTCTATGCCCAAGTACCTCACTTAAATAATATACATAATTATAAATTTTATTCATTTGCTTTATACCGTTTATACATAATCTTTTTTACTTCAGTTTATTATATTAAAACATAAAATAAATTCATTTTTTTTATATATCCATATAGCCATCTAAATAAAAATAAATTAAAAACTGTTAAGAAATTATTAACTTATTCCGAAATTATAATATAAATATATGTACTATCCCTAATCCTAAAAAATTTTAATTTTTTCAGGAGTATATAAATGGATAATTACTTAGTAAACTCAATTGATCCACCAGGTTTTAAACAATTAGAAAATATATTTAAAAATTCTTCTTATGGAGTTATCATTATAGATCATGATGCTCATATAAAATACTTAAATAAATCAATGAACAGTATCATCCATGATAATACAGATAAATATATTAATAAGCCTTTAAATAAATTATATATATCAAAAACCGATGAATTTCGCATGATGGAAGATGCTCATATTGAGACTATCAGGCTTTATGCTGAAACTGAAAAAATCAAGGCAGAACTGGAAGATAAAAATAAGCAATTAAATGACCTTATATATAATACAGTTAATGCTTTTGTAAAAATAATGGAAGCAAAAGACAGCTTTTCCAAAGGACATTCAATTAATGTATCTAAAATAGCCATGTCAATTGCAAGAAACATGGGATTATCTACGGATGAAGTTAAAAATATTGCTTATGCCGGACTTTTTCATGATTTAGGAAAATTGCGGGTTAAAGAAGATATATTAAATAAACCGGAAAAACTATCCAAAGAAGAATTTGATATTATTAAACAACACCCGGCATGGGCTATTGAAATTTTATCTCCTATTACGGAATTTCAAAATATCCTGCCTAATATCTATCATCACCATGAAAAATTTAATGGAAATGGATATCCTGATGGCATTAAAGGAAATAAGATTCCTGTTGGTGCCCGTATTCTGAATATAGCTGAAGCATTTGTTTCTATGACTTCTGATAAAATTTATCAAAAAGCAATAAATGTTCCTGATGCACTGGATATTATTTCTAAAGGTAGTGGAAAAGATTTTTGTCCTACCTGCTGTGAATACTTTTTAAATCTTCCCTGCAATCATTCACCTAACATACATTAATTGAAATATTATATATATTTCTTAATTCAATGCCTTAAAAATCATTAAAATTATAGGTATGGAAAGTATACAAAATATGTAAGTATAAACAAGGTTAGATAAAAGATAAAATAAATTTTCATTACTCTTTTTAGTACTATATCTTTTATTTATAATTGCCAGATTAACAGCAGGAGGAACTGCTGTTTCAATAAGAAGAACAGTCTTCAGTACAGGGTTAAAATTGCTCATTAAAATAAAAGGCAGGGCTAAACAAGGATATATTAATAACTTAAATAAAATTGTGATGAAAACATCTTTATTAAATTTAACATGTGATAAATTAAAACTGGAAAAAGCCCCTCCCAGCATTAACATAATAGCAGGAGAAAGTGTTATACTAATAACATCAAGTCCCTGTTTTACTGGATAAGGAATTATAGATTTAAAATTCAATAGTGCCAGTATAATTCCAACAAATACAGCAATAAAAGGTGATGTTAAACGAAACTTAAGGTGTTTAAAATTTATTCCCTCATTTAAAACAAGTGGAACTCCAACTGACCAGATAGAAAGAGTCAGCGGAATAGTAATAAAAAAAATGTAAATCTGAGCTGATATCATTTCCTGACCTTTAAACATAGCTTCAACTAAAGGTAATGGAAGGTACCCTGAATTGGCAAAAGCCATAATTGCTAAAAACAAACTTTCTTTTTTTTCAGCTATTTTAAAAACTTTTAAAGCCAGCTTCCCAATAAAAAGACCACATATAATAATACCAAATCCTGTTATTAATAAAAATTTAAAACTTAACAACAAGTCCTTGTTCAGCCCGTAAATAAAACGGTTTAATATAAGAACAACTAAAGCAAAATCTATTGTATAATGTAATAAAATTGAATAAAATCTATGGAAGAATTTATTTTTAAAAACAACATATCCGATTACAGCTATTAAAAATAATTTTAATATAGATAGGAAAGGTGTTAAAAAAAGTTCCATAATGAATTATATTTTACCCAGTGTCTCCTCTACTTCATCTACAAAACTTGGTTCCTGTTCGTCTTCTTTTTTATCTTCACCCTCTTCTCCTCCTCCTCCTCCTTATTCTTCTCCTTCTTCTTTCTCAAGTGGAACTTCAAATTGAATATCTTCAGTTTTTATTCCACTTAAATCACCCCCTTCTTCAAGACGATAAATCAGTCCGGAAATAAATGCATCAGCATCCATTATGGCTTCTATAATCTTTTTTCCCTCAACTTTTTTCTCTCCCTCAACTTCTTTATCAAAATGAAGCTCATCCTCGGGGTTTTCAATAATATCTCTCTGATTATTATAATCATTGATAAATTTATCTAAATATTGCTTTAACTCACTAAAATATTCTAAAGCAATTTTTTTTAATTCAAAACTCTGCTTGCTCCTTTTTCCCTCAAAAGATGTTATCCTGTTATATTTATCAAACCGATTCATCAGTTTATCATTTTTTATTTCTTCAATATTTTTCATATTATTAAAATAATCTTTCATAAGTTCATTTAAATTATTTAAAGGAGTATATATATCAATTAATTTATTTTTATAATCAACTCTCTTGTTATTTTCAAATGTTGGCACAATAATTATTTTATATGAAGTTAATATAAAAGAATATTCCTTTTCAAATTCCTTGATATATGCAAACACATGTAAAACCTTATCATCCAGAGGACAATACTCAAGTGGTAATAATTCTTTGTGTTCTTCAAATATTTTTTTTAAATCTATTTCCTTTATTAATAACATTCCATTATAAGTAATCTCATCTAAATTCATATTCTTAAAATCTGTTTCATCCAATTCATGAAAATATTTACTAACATGCGTTATCTCTTCTTTATGATCTTTATTATCTTCCCTTTTAATAATAGGTGTGATTTTAGGAAGAATCTCCTGAACTTCTGATTCCTGTGCTGTATAATAATCTACCTTGTCAGAATCCTTTATACCTAAATAATAAATCATTGTGTTTGACCTTAAAGAAAAATTTTCTTCTTTAATTAAAAGTATAAGTGAATATAATTTTGGTAATAAATGATAAAATATTAAATTTAATGAATATTTTATTTGATTTAATTTACGCTGATATAATAATTTATCCCATTTCTTATATTTTGATGTAATAAAAAGTGATGTTCGCAGGGTTGTAAACATCCCGGCGACAAATCCCCTTAACAAATAAATTTCTTTCATTATCTTTTTCACAGGTTCTTCTAAATGTCGGGGTGTCACTCTTTTATAAACTGATTTGTTATAAAAATAAAGCAGGGAGTTAAATTCATCTAAATTAAATAATTCATTTAATTTAATTAAAAGTGCATAATAATAAGGACTTTTTGACTCTAATGATTTTTTTACTTCTTTTAAGCTTTTATCTCCTGCTGAAAAAACAAACTTAATAATAGAGTCTAAATTTTTTAAATTAGGAATGATTTTAAACTTTATAAATTTAAAAAATCCTTCATTAACCTTTCTACCGCTAATTGTTATTGTTTGATTAAATATTCCTCTTAAATAAATAACAACTCTTGTTTTAAAAGACACTTTTTTCTTTCTATAGGAAATAACTTCTTCCTCAATTGATTTAAAATCATCATGGTAAAACTCTTTTCTCCATTTATATTTTTTTCCCTTAAGCTTCTTGACCAACTCCTTTTGCTTTTCTCTATCAAATTCAATACCCTTTTTCTTTTTTTCTTCAATAACTTCCCCACCACCATCTATAAATTTATTATATAGCTTTTTCCTTTGTGAATTATTTAGTCTGTCAATCCCAAGTTTATCTTTTAAATCATTTTTATTACTCATAAAGTTATATTCCTATTCTAAATAAAATATATTCTTTTAGCTTTTCAAGATTATTTTTTTTCTTTCCTGAAATAAATATACAATTTTTATATTTATTTTCTACAATTTTTATTGATTCATTCATTAATTTATCAATTTTATTAAATACTAATATTGATTGATTTAAATCGACATTCAAGTCTATTAAAACATTATTAACTGTATTTATTTTTCTTCATAATTTTTATCTGATACATCAACTATATGTAAAACTAAATCAGCATTCTGTATCTCTTTTAAGGTAGCATGAAAAGATGCAACTATATCATGAGGCAAATTTTTAATAAATCCGATAGTATCTGACATTAAAACATATTTTTGCTCTTTCAGGCAAACTTTCCGTATTGTAGAATCTAAAGTTACGAACAATCTGTTTTCTACTTTTAATTTTTCCTGTGTTAAACTGTTTAATAATGTTGATTTTCCTGCATTTGTATATCCCACAAGGCTGACAACTTTATATTTTCTATGCATGGATATTACACTTCTGTGCTTTTCAATATGTTTCAATTTTTTTTGAAGTGTATGAATCCTGTTTAAAATATGACGCCTGTCATACTCAAGCTTTTTCTCGCCTGGTCCTCTTGTACCAATACCTCCGCCTAAACGGGACATTAATACCCCATATCCAGTCAATCGTGGTAATAAATATTTTAATTGTGCTAATTCAACCTGTATCTTTGCTTCTTTGGTTTTAGCTCTTTGAGCAAATATATCAAATATTAATTCTGTTCTTCCAATGACTTTTGTATTAAAATAATTTTCTAAATTTCTTACTTGAACTGGTTTTAATTCTGCATTTATAATTATTACATTGATATTAACCCCATTTATTTGTTCCATAATATCTTCTAATTTACCTTTTGATAAAAAATGCCCTGCATCAATTTTTTTTAAAAAAATATTAATTGATTTTTTTATATCACATCCGGCTGTATCAGTAAGTAACTCCAGCTCTTTTTTATTATTTTCAGCAAATTCTCTCTCTTCATTAGTATAATAAAAATTAACTAAAAAAGCTTTCTCTTTCTGCATAATTTCTTCACTTTTAGCTGCAACAATGAGATAATTAAAAATTTATATTTTATTCTTGAAAATTAGTTTACAAGTAATAATATAATAACTATGTTTCAAAAGACAATTAAAAAAATCATCTCGTTTTCAGGGATAGGGCTGCATTCCGGGAAAAAAACTAATGTATTGCTTCAGCCATCACCCATTAATACCGGAATTATATTTCAGTTTAAAAAAATCAAAATACCTCTTTCTATTGAAAATGTCACAGATACTGTACGCTCTATAAATATTAGTAAAAAAGAAATAAATATAATAACCATTGAACATCTAATAGCATCTTTATATATGCTTGGTATAACAAATTTGATTATCAATATTGATAATAATGAAATACCATCTATGGACGGCAGTGCCGCACCTTTTATTAAACTTATTAAAAAAGCTGGAATACATACCCAAAATAAACCACTTCATTTAATATTTCTAAAAAAGCCTGTAAAGTTTATTCAAAAAAATAAATTTATTATCGCATTACCTTCTCATGAATTAAAAATAACTTATCATATTAATTTTCCCCATCCAGTATTGCGTAATCAGTCTATTTTTTTTGACAAGATCAATGAAAAAACATTTATCAAACATATTGCCCCAGCACGAACATTTGGATTTTTAAATGAAGTAGAAAGCTTACTAAAAAAAGGACTGGCTTTAGGCGGCAACTTAAATAATGCTGTTGTTCTGACTGAAACAGGTCTGGTAAATAAAAAATTACGATTTAAGAATGAATGTATTCGGCATAAAATTTTAGATTTTATTGCTGCCCTGTCTTTTTTACACAGCCCCATTTGTGCTCATTTTTTAATATATAAATCAGGGCATAAACTGGATATCCAGTTTGTTAAAAAATTAATGGGGTCTTTTTAAAAAAGAAATGATTTGACAATTAATTTTCCAGTTATATATATTAATTAGCATTAAATATATATTCAGGCTATCGATTTATGTAAAAAACAAACCAATAAACTATTTTAAGGAGGGAATAATGTCAGAAGTAAAAATTTTTTTAAATGAAAATGAAATACCAAAAAAATGGTATAATCTTGCTGCTGATCTTCCAACACCTTTAAATCCACCATTAGGTCCGGATGGAAAGCCTATTTCACCTGATATGCTGGCTCCTGTTTTTCCTATGAATCTGATTGAACAGGAAGTCAGCCAGGAAAGGTGGATAGATATTCCTGAGGGTATTCTTGAAATTCTGTATAGATGGCGTCCATCTCCCCTGCATCGTGCAATTTACCTGGAAAAAGCATTAGATACACCAGCTAAAATTTATTATAAAAATGAAAGTATATCACCTCCAGGAAGTCATAAGCCTAATACAGCAGTAGCACAAGCATGGTATAATAAAGAATTCGGTATTAAAAAAATTACAACTGAAACAGGAGCAGGACAATGGGGTAGTGCTCTTGCTTTTGCCGGGGCTCTTCTTGGTCTGGAAATAAAAGTATATATGGTTAGAATTAGTTTTGATCAAAAACCCTTTAGAAAAACTATGATGAATACATGGGGTGCAAATTGTATAGCAAGCCCAAGCGAAGAAACTCAGGCAGGTAGAAATATCCTTGATAAAATCCCAGACACTCCTGGCAGTCTTGGTATTGCTATCAGCGAAGCTATAGAAGAAGCTGTAACAGATAAAAGTGGAAAAACACGATATGCTTTAGGAAGTGTGTTAAATCATGTACTGCTTCATCAGACTATTATTGGACTGGAAGCAAAAAAACAGCTTGAAAAAATCAATGAAAAAAAAGTTGATGTTGTTATAGGATGTGCCGGTGGTGGAAGTAATTTTGCAGGATTATCATTCCCATTTGTAAATGATAAAATAAATGGTGCTCAAATAGATATAATTCCTGTAGAACCAACCTCATGTCCTACTATGACACGTGCTCCATTTGTATATGATCATGGGGATACAGCAAAAATGACACCTTTATTACCAATGTATTCTCTTGGACATGATTTTATACCTCCTGCTATTCATGCAGGCGGATTAAGATATCATGGTATGGCACCATTAGTAAGTCAGGCAATTCTTGAAGGACTGCTTACTCCAAGAGCTATCCATCAGATGGAAACCTATGAAGCTGCTTTATTATTTGCAAAAACAGAAGGAATAATATGTGCACCTGAAACAAGCCATGCTATTGCAACAGTCATTCAGGAAGCAAAAAAAGCAAAAGAAGAAGCCAAAGAAAAGGTTATTCTTTTTAATATGAGTGGTCATGGACTTATGGACCTTAATGGATATGAAGCCTTTTTAGAAGGTCATCTTCATGATTATCCTTTACCAGAAGAAGAAATGGAACACTCACTTAAAGCAATTGAAGGATTACCCAAACCTGAAATTAAAAAATCAGGAAAATGGTAAAAATAAGGGTTCTAGGATTCTGGGATTCAAGGGTTCAAGTGAAAATACACTAAAACCCTAATATACTTTACCCTTACTTGAATCCTCGAATCCTTGACCACTTGAATCCTTCAATCTTTAATTATTAAACAATTTTTAAAAAAAATATCACTTTTTAAAAATTAATCCATTTCCTATACACTTAAATAAATTATGAAAAAAAAATTTGATAAAAGACAAATATACTGTAGAAAATTAGGGCATTTTGTTCCTTTTTTATACTGCCGCACTGAGCATATGGAATTTCCCTGTATAAAAATACTTGATTGCTGGTTTAAAAAAATCCCTATAGAGACTTTTATTAATAAATTTTATTCAAAAGAAGAAATTCAAAATATCTTTAAACCAGCACAACCCAAAATCACCTCTTTAATTGATCTTATAGAAAAGGCAAAAAAAGTATCTTAACATAAATTCTTCTCCAGATAAGCCATTGGGCCTCCTTTTGGTTTTGAAAACACATCAAAATCAAGCCTGTCATATTTATTCAACTTGCTTTTATAATAAGCACAGCAGGCTACCATTACCCCATTATCTGTACATAATATAGGTTCAGGGATATGAACATTAAACTTTTTTTCATTTAAAAAAAGTTCTCTTAAATATGAATTTGAAGCTACTCCACCTGCAACAACTATCTCATTAATACCTGTTTCCATTGATAACTTAATTGTTTTTTCAAATAAAACCTTTATTGCTGCTGTTTGAAAACCCTTTAATACTTTCTTTATTTTATAATCTGGATTTTTTTTAACATAATACATAACTCCTGTTTTTAAGCCACTATAACTAAAGTTATACTTGTTTTTTTTACTATTTTTTAATCCAGGTGTAAATTCTATATAATTTCCTTTATAAAATTTACATATTTTATCAATAATCGGTCCACCTGGATATTCTAAATGAAGTAATTTTGCGATTTTATCATATGATTCTCCTACGGCATCATCTAAAGTAGTACCAACTATTTTATAATCATAATGAGAATTTACGAGCAGTAATAAAGTATGACCCCCGGATACTATTAAACTAATATATGGAAAAGTTGGAATATTCTTTTTTAAAAAATTAGAATACAAATGAGCAATAAGATGATTAACTGTTATAACCGGCTTTTTTAATTTTAAGGAAAGTGTTTTGGCAAAACTGGCTCCAATCATAAGGCAGCCAATAAGACCAGGCTGATTAACGACTCCTATTAAATCTATTTGCTCAGGAGAAATTTTAGATTCCAGGAGAGCTTTTTTAAAAACATAATTTATATTTTGAAGATGCAGGCGTGATGCGACTTCCGGCACCACGCCTGAAAACTTTTTATGTTCTTTTATCTGGGTTGAAATAACATTAGCTAAAATTTCCTTCCCATCCCTGACAATACCTATTGCTGTTTCGTCACAGGATGTTTCTATTCCTATAACGATCATGAATTATTGTGTAAGCCTTGCCTTATCTTTTGCTTTATCCTTAAGATATTGTTCTTCATAGGAAGAACCAGAAAAATAAATATCATAAAACTTATCCAGTTTTTCTTTCTGCAGGCGTGCTTTTGTTTCCTGAATATGCCAGGCTCCTTCATCATCAATTGCTGCTTCAATAGCCATTAATGCAGGCTCATATTCAACACGAATATCTTTAATATAGGTAACAAAATCACCACCTGATTCCTGATGGGATTTGTAAATTACAATGCTATCCAGTTTTAAATAAGGTGCAAAACGAGGATATAAATGTTCTTTAACAATATCACGCTTCTTAATATCCTTAATATAATCAGGATTTTCCCATGATAATCTTCGCCAGCCCCTGAAAAATAAACTACCAAAATTTATACTTTTAAATTTTCCATTTTGATCAACCATACGAACTTCTATAGAATTTTTAAAATTTCTTCCTGCTACCCACATAGAAATAGACTTTATTGGACCGGTATTCAATAAAATACCCTCACCTTCCTTTGAATAATAAGGGTCAAGAGGAATTCTTGTTTTAATCTGTGCCCAGTCATTAGCATGAGAATATTCAAAATGAATTCTTATTCCAAGGCATTTGTTAAATTTAATATCTGTTTCAAGTTTAGTTGAATCAACATCAACTAACTGCAACATAGAATGCTGACGGCTGAATGCATTATCAGAATATCCGGATAATTTGATATTCCATCTATCCATAGCCAGTGCTTCCGGTAAATCAGCAAAATCAATTAACATTTTTTCTTCTAGTTTGCCAACACCATTGTTGCCATTTTTTTTAGTTTGTGGTGATTTCTTTGTACCTTCCGTCTCCTCTGCCTGTGCAAATACACCAGATGACAGGAGCAATAAACTAATTAATATTATTAATGTTTTCCGTAACATTTTTTGATACCTCCTTGTCTTTAAAATTTATTATAATTTCAGATGGATAAACCATCTCAATTCCTTTTGATTGTATAACAGAAATATAATCTTTTATTACTTTATAAGTATTCTTTTTTCCTATATGACCAATCCCAATAGCCTTTCCTCTCTTTTGAGCAATTGTTATTAATTGCTTCATTTGTTTTTCTATATATTTATAATTGTCCTTATTATCTAAAAAAACATCCCTTATACCATAGTTTACTTCTAAGACTTTTGCTATGCCTTTTGTTACACTTTTTTTACTGGTTAAACTATCAATAAAAAAAAGCTTTGTTCTTTTAACTTTTTTCAAAACAGCAGTCATTACCCGTCTGTCTGATGTAGCCATACTGCCCTGGTGATTATTTATGCCTGCCGCATATTGAATATTATTCAGCATCTCATCCACAGTTTTATTAATCTGAAAATCAGACATAGATGTTAAAATCTCTTTTTTAAACAATTTAATTTGACGGGATCTGTAATTTTCAGGTTCCATGGGCATATGAAGCAAAACTTCTTTATTATTTACTTTAATTAATCCGGCTATTTTTTTCGAATTTTTTAAAAAAGGTAAAACAGCAATTCCCATTTTTATGGGTAATTTAACAAATTGATATGTTGATGGATTATTATACCCGGCATCATCAATAATAATGCATAATTTCGGTCCAGTTGAATTTTCTATTTCAGGAAATAAAATTGGTTTTTGAAATTGTCCTGTAGCTGAGAACTGTTTTGTCACAATTATCTTATAAATATTATTATCCTTATTGAGTTTTACAAAAAGCATTAACACTATATGAGATTGTTTTTTTCTAATCTCATAATCAGTAATAAGACCATTTTCATTGGAAATAATATCCTCTATTTCAGTTAATATATCCTTTATCTGTTTAAAACCATTAGCTATTAATACAATTTCATTATTTTTCTGCTTTACTTCATAATGATTTTTTAATTGTGAAAGAACATTTTTTATACCATCATTTCTATAATTAAAACATGAGGTATATTTAATTAAACCTGAAAAAAAAAAGAATAAAATAATTATACCTACTAATATTAAAAGACTTACTCCATTCTTTTTATTTTTCTTTTTTCGTATTCTAATGGTCACATCTTTTTCCTAAAAAAAATCAAAAAAATAATGTAATTTATGGAAACATCGATTTACTATATAATGTCATTCCCATACAGAGCATTAATACCTTGAAAAACCACATTTAAATAAAAAATAAGAAGTTTTTCAAGATACCCTTACCTACATTCTATCAGTAATATTTAAAATCTCCACTGCCTTTTTCAACTGTACATCATCTTCTAAATCAAGAATAGCTTCATTCATGCCTTTAATTTCATAAAACTTTACCTTAACCAATCGCCTTACTAATTTATAATCGGCATTAATACCCTCAGAATTTAACTTTTTCATTAAACTATTAAGTTTTTCTTTCTGCTGCTTTTTATCCATTTTTAAAAAATTCTTATGTTTTTGGGTAAATATATCTATATATTTCCCCTTTATAATCTTCTCTGCATCTTTAATCTCTTTAGAAGTCGTCTTTGGAAAATCAACCTCAACATTTGGTTTTATTCCTTTTTTGTGTATACACACACCTGAAGGAGTATAATACCTGGCAGTAGTAATTGCCACAGCAAGACCCTCTCCTAATTCTCTAACAGTTTGAACCAAACCTTTACCAAAAGTTTTACTACCAATAATAATTGCCCGCTTGTTATCTTTTAATGCACCAACAACTATTTCTGAACCAGATGCTGAGCCGCCATTTACCAGTATACACATTGGAATATCATGGCAATAATCAAGTGAAGATGCATAATACTCTTTGTTTTGATCCTCTATTCTTCCTTTAGTATATACAACCATCCCTTTATCCAAAAACAAATCTGCTACTTTATAAGCTGCATAAAGAAGTCCTCCAGGATTATTTCTTAAATCTAATATAACTCCATCTAGTTTTTCTGAATCAAACTTTTTAACTGCTTTCTGCAGATGAGCATATGTATTTTCTCCAAAAGTCTTCACCTTAATATATCCTAACTGTTTATTCTTATAATTAAAAATTTTTGAAAAAACACTTTCTATCTTGATAATTTCGCGCTTAATTTTATTTTTTATCAAATCAGGATTATCATTCCTTTGAATCCAAATTATTACATATGTCCCTGGTTTTCCTCTTAATTTAGAAACAGCCTTATTTAAATCCATATCTTTTGTTGACTCATTTTCTATTTTTACAATTTTATCATTTGGCAAAAGACCAGCTCTGCTTGCCGGGGTATCATCAATCGGAGCTACTATAGTAAGCCAGCCTTCTCTTTTAGTAATAACAAAACCAATTCCTCCAAATTTTCCTTCTGTTTCTATTTTCAAATCATTATATCCTTCTTTTCTCATAAATCTGGTATATGGATCATCCAAAGAGCCAAGCATTCCATCAATAGCACCATATATCATCTTTTCCATATCAGGTGGGTCAACATAACTGACCTCAAGCAAACTTAATACTTCATTAAAAACTCGTAAATTTTTATATAATTTATTATTTGCTTTACTTAATTGCAGTAAATTAGTTTCAGTTAAAACCCATAAAATAATTATAATAGATAAAGCTATAATCCATATTAACCGTTCCCGCTTATTCATAATCTTCATTTTTTTTCTCTCCTTTTTTTATTTTTATAGCAAAACTATCTAAAAAATTAGCCACAGAGTCACAAAGACACAGAGAAAATATTTTAATTTATAAATTGAATAAAAAATTATAAACATAAAATAAATAATCGCCATAAGCACTAATAAAACTTTAAAATAGTTCTTTAAATTGCTCTGTGTCTTTGTGACTCTGTGGCTTTTTGAACAGATTCAGACTTCTTTGGCATATAACAATATCGGCAGCCATGTATTATAACTTTTGGTCTTTCCTTGCCTTCATACATTTCAGCATATAAATTGTCATGTTTATCTAAAAAAGTTCCGCATAATGGACAAAATCGCTGTTTTAATTTTTTCCATGACTTGTCAGTTTCTGTTTCTTTTTTCTCTTCTTTTTCTTCAATCTCAATATCCGCCTGCTTTAATTTATTATCCTTTTCATTTAATTTAGTGATAAAATACAAATAAAATGCCAATGCTATAAGTACACCTAAAAAAACTGGTATCCATTCCATATTATTGTTGTTAAAAAACTTTTTTATTAACTTTATCAATTAAATCAGCCCATTTCAAGTACAGACCTTTTACATTAATATACTCCCTTTTTATTGTTTTATCAATATTTTTTTTCTTATTATAATAAGGAACTTTATAATCTTTATTTAATATCATAATCTTTTTATTGGAATCCATAATCCATATCTTTTTATTCCATAACAGCCCTAAAATCCCTACATGGTATCTCATTGTAATAATTTTATCTGCATTAAAAATTAAATAAAAAATCTTTTCTTTATTAAAATAATTATAAATAACTATATTTTTTTTAAAACCATATTGTATTAACTTTTTTATCATGCTTTTTTCATTCTTCATCAATAAAAATTTTGTAGTTTGATTATTTTTCCTGAACAACTGAATTACTTCATCAATATTTTTCTTTTTTCTTAAGGATATTAATATATATTTAGATTTGCTTTTTAAAAACTTATGAGTAGAAGTTAAAAAGACCATATCAGGTATATAATAAATATTATTATATAATCCTTTAAATTTATTATACTCTACCTTAGACCTTAATACAGTTAAAGAACTATTTTTTAATAAAAAATGAACAGCAAATTGACATTTTTTAACATCCAGGAAATCTGTATTTAAAAAAACAATCTTTCCTTTTTTTAAAATAAAAAGAAAATTAAAAAAAAAATAGTATATAAAACTAAAGATTCCTGTTTTATCCTGAAAAATACCTCCTAAATTTATTAGTATATCATTTTTTCTTATAGAAAAAAAATATTTTATTATATTATACCTGTTAATGTATTTCAATTTACATTTATAATATTTTCTTCTACTTAACACAAGGATATCATAGGTAGATAACTTGTCCTGATTAATTAATTCAAGCATTAAATCATCACCAAGATTATAATAACCAAAATAGCCTAATACAAATAATCTTCTTTTCATATATTTCTAAATAAAATAAAAATAATACATGCCACAGAGACACAGAGTTTATAAAATTAATAGAAAATATTTTAAATTACTCTCATATAAAAAATGTAATTAACTTTAAAATTTAAATTTTTTTTCTCTGTGCCTTTGTGCCTCTGTGGCATATTATACAAAATTTTAAAATGATAGTGTAATTCTGCATTATAATTAAAATAATCCCTGCTATAAAAAATCCAATTCCCATTCCAATTAAAGAACGAATTATACTGTAATAACTTAAAGTATGAATATGTAAAAATGAGTTCATTGTTGTAGAAACAGCAATTAATGTAAATAAATAAATTAGAAAAAAATTATTTTTTATTACAGGGATTCTCTGCCCCATAAAAAGTAAAAATAAAAAAATATAAAAAAACATTTCCTTAAAACGAGGTCTTATAAAAAATATATTCTCCAGAACCTGTCTTACCTTTAATTCTAATGAAGAAACACCAAGATAATAATTCCCTGTTCGCAGTAGTAAAACAGGTATCAATATAAAAAATAATGTTAATATAATATAACGAACCATGTTTATATCCCATCTTAAAATTTGTTTTATATGATATTTTTTGAAATAAATATACTGCACAGTCCATAATATAAGTGGTAAAATAAAAACAAACTTTATACCATAAACTTCATAAGGATAAAAAAAAGTAATTTTCATCCACAGGAAATTAGAAATACATATACCAGATAAAAATAAATACCCTATAAATAAAAACAAATTTTTTAAATTAAAAGCATTATTTGTATGACATTTTAAAATAAAATTATTTATTATAAAGAAAAAAAGAAAAATTAATATTATATATGT
Organism: uncultured bacterium; assembly: GCA_965373035.1. Classification (GTDB taxonomy): domain Bacteria; phylum Spirochaetota; class JAHITG01; order JAHITG01; family JAHITG01; genus CBDVEP01. The sequence continues at coordinate 8,971 of CBDVEP010000003.1, read as the reverse complement.
AAGAGAAAATTTTATGGTAATAATTGCAGTCAGTAATAACAAAAAATAATATTTTAATGAAGGGAAAAGATAGATGAAAAGAGTTCCAGCCAGTAATGCAATAATAATTTTATATAAAAAAATCAATTTTTTATTTATATTTAAATCCGGATAACTTCGGGCAAATGAATAGGACTTTTTTTCTAATCTTTTAATTAAATTCAGTATTAGTTGATTTAATTTAATGATTTTATTTTTATAGATCAGAGTGGGAATAATTATCCCTTTTACATTCCGTTCTACAACAGCTCTGACATTCTCATCTATAAACTTATTTATATCCTTTTTTTCATAAATGATTTTATTAAATTTATGAATTTTTATAACTGCCTCATTCTTTTTAATTTTATCTCTTATGAAATATTTCTGTTCTCCTTTAATTAAAAAATTATCTATTTCCTTTACAAAACCCTTATCCTGTAAACGAATAAGATTAAACTTTTTTTTTATTAGTAAATCTTCATATTTATGATGATATTCCATTACAGCTTTTTGAATATAATAAAAAGGCTTGCTAAACTCAAATACTATATATTTATTATAAGCAAACTTATTTAAAAATTCAGGTATTGTAATAATTTTATCCTTATAATTTTTTGGAATTAAAAGATAAGTATAAGCTTCTGCAAAGTGTTTTGTCTTAAAAAGCAAATTTAATTTATTACCTGGCATTAACATTATTTCATTATATTCACAGGTTAAGTCTAAAAGAGTAGAAGGATGTATAAGAATATTAAAAACTTTATATTGGATTAATTTATCCATAAACTTTTCAAATTTATTATTATCATCATAATAATAATGTAACATAGTCTTATAATTCATGAACAAGCCAACTGATCTGCTTTTCAGTTCAATATGTATCCTGTAACAGTAAAAAAGTAAAGTAAAAATTATAATGGTAATTATTAATTTTGATTTCATAGAATCTGAGAAGTTAATTGAAATTCTTTCTCATTAAAAGCTGTCAGCCTGATTAGTTTCAGGTGAACATTATTCACGTCAGTAATCCCGGATTTTAAAGCAGCCTCAGCAATATATTCCTCGATACTTAAGGAAAGCTCTCTCATATCCCATGGAAGTAATATACCTTTTTTTCCTTTAAATTGAATAAGTAAACCATGTATCTGAGGTTTAATAAATTTTTTATCATTTATCTCTTCAATAGCATCAATTAAAGCCAAATGTATGTTGATATTTTCAAATTCTTCATTCGTAACAGGTGAAAACCTGGCATCATGAAAACAAGATTGAATTGTTATTCGCTGAATCGTTGTAATTAAATTCTGTTCAGGCATAAGGATTCCACCATATGCCCTGACATTGTCTTTATTCATCATTTTAATAAAAACACCTATTTTATCCTCATATAAATTTTTAAGTTTATTATAATAAACAGGTATCTCATTTTCTGTTAACTTTGCAAATAATGTATCCCTTACTACTTTTAATAAAAACTGCTTATCATCAGAAGTTAAATCCACAATTTCATCTCCCTACTGCAAACTATTTATATATTGCTGCGGACATATACCCGACTACCCTGTTTTTATCTCCTGAAACATCCCCTGAATTAACAACATTTAATATATCAATAATATCTGTATTATATTTTTCTGCTAAAAATAACATCGTTAAAATACTGCCAATTCCACAGGCTTCTCCCTTGCCTGTTTCAACACACCGTGCTAATTCTTTTTTATCCATTTTTTTTATTAATTCTATAACATAACCATCCATTCTTTCTGCAGCATCATTACTATGATAATGAGATAAATCAGAACTTGCAACTATTAAATACTTTTTTGGATTTTTCTGAATTAAATTATAAAGTGTAGCTGCTAATTTTGATGAATAATCATAGGTTTGATTACCAATAATAATCGGGACTACTTTAAATTTATTTTTTAAAACATACTGCAGGAAAGGTACCTGAACCTCAATAGAATGTTCCTGCATATGAGCAACCTGGTAAAACTCGATACTTGACCCATTCTCTATTAAATAAGAAGATGTTTCTTCATCAATTTCCACATTACCCAGTGGTGTTCTATATTCTCCTTTCCCCCATACTGAGGCTCCATTTAAAACAGTATAATGAGAAGGACCAATAATAATAACTGTATCAATTTCTTTTGATTTCAACAATTTATAAGCATAAGCAGCACAGCCACCTGAATAAACATAACCTGCATGCGGTACTATTAATCCCAGCAATTCTTTGTTTTTCTTCACTTCCGGATTAGTATTTAATAAAAAAGTAGATATCATTTTTGATAAATTATTCTTATTAGCAGGATAAAACATCCCCCGAACAACTGGTTCTCTTATATAAATTGACATTGAAATACCTCAATCTTAATTATGATTTTGCCTCCTGCCATAATTTTTCAAGAGTATGAATTTTTAAATCTGACAATTTTTTCTTATCTTTTTTCAATTTTCTTTCAATATACTGAAATCGCTTTTTAAATTTTCTAATGGTTTTATTTAATGCTTCCTCTGAATTGAGCTTATAAAATCTCCCTATATTTACTAAAGTAAATAAAATATCCCCGAATTCCTCTTCTACTTTTTTCTTTGAAACTTTTTTTCTTTTTATCTCTTCTATGAATTCCTGTACTTCTTCTTTTAATTTTTTAACTGGATATTTTATGGAATCCCATCTAAACCCGAACCTCTCTACTTTGCTTTGAACTTTACCTGCTTTTAAAAGCGCAGGTAAAATATCAGGAATATCACTTAAAATCGAATCATTCTCTCCTTTTGTCTTTTCTTCTTTTTTAATATGTTCCCAATTTTGTAGAATATGGTCAGTATCTCTTACCTTTTTTTTTTTAAAAACATGTGGATGACGCCGAATAAGTTTATTTGTTACCTCAACAATAACATCATTAATATTAAATTTATTCTTTTCTTTAGTTATCTGTGATATAAAAACAGACTGTAATAATAAATCCCCTGCTTCTTCTTTTAATAAATTATAATTATTGGTATTTATTGCTTCAATTGTTTCATAAGCTTCTTCTATTATATTTTGCCTTATACTTCTTAATGTCTGTTGTCTATCCCATAGACATCCACCAGGCCCTCGCAGTTGAGCAACAATATCAGTAAGTTTTATAAAGTTATCTGACATGCTATCAGTATAATACCTAATAATGATATTTCAACTAATATTTAAAACAAAGAAACCAAAGAAGAAACTACTATCCCGGCTATAGTTACTCCAAGTATAATAGCAGGAAATGCCCAGCGGGGTTTAATATTAAATAAAATAGCAGCTACAGAGCCAGTCCATGCACCTGTTACAGGCAATGGTATGGCAACAAACAAAATAAGACCAATGGCACCATATTTCATTACTTTCTTACCTTTTTTATAAGTCCGTGCATAAAACCATGTAAAAAATTTATCAATAATTTTAATATGGGATAAAGCTTTTCTAATTGGTTCTAAAAAAAATATAATAGGTAAAATCGGGACTAAATTACCCAGCCAGGAGATCCAATAAGCTTTTAATAAAGGAAATTTAAAATGTAATACAGCAAGTGGAATAGCTCCCCTCAACTCAAATATAGGCATCATACTCACTATAAAAGTAATCATTTCCTTATTTAGATGAGAATTCTTTAAAAACTCAACAAACTGATGTAACATAGAGCATACAATAACAAATCAAAATATTTTGTCAAATTAATTGTTTGACCTGAGTAAATTATTTTTCAAATTTTTTAAGTCTTCTTAATACCTCATCAGTTATACTTTCAATTAATTCACTATTTAAACTATTTTTTTTCTCTTCTGTATATTCACATTGCATAATCTTTCCCTGTATATTCATTTTTTTTCTTACTTCCATTAATTTTTTTACTTCTTCTTTTTTAAGCATATTCACTTTTCCCAGCTGCATGGTTTGAAAAATAATTTGTGATGAATGCTCTAAAGTTTCCATTTTAAAATATGCATTCTTTAAATCAGTCCCTATTGTTAAAGCACCATGATTTGCCAATAATAAAACATCTGATTTTTTAATTAAAGCTTTAATTGATTGCGGAACTTCTTCAGTTGAAGGGGTTGCATAAGGAGCAATAGAAACAGCTCCTAAAGATACAATCGCTTCTGGAATAATACACTTATTTAAAGGTATTCCAGCCATGGCAAAACTTGTACAATATGGAGGGTGAGCATGAATAACAGCCTGAATATCTTTCCTTTTCCTGTATACTTCCAAATGCATTTTTATTTCACTGGATGGTTTATAATTATTTTTTTTTTGTGGATTATCTTTATAAATATTTAATTTAATAATCATTTCATTTGTCATAAATCCTTTACTTACCCCTGTTGGAGTTGCTAATATTTCTTCATCATTTATCTTTACTGTAATATTACCATCATTAGCTGCAACATATCCCCGCATCCACAATCTTTTCCCTATTTCTATTATTTGCCTTTTTAATTCATTTTCACTCATTTTAAACCCTTGGTGCCAGGTCTTCACTTTATCACTTTTTTATAATATAAAAATAAAAAAGTGATAAAGTGAAGACCTGTCACCTAAATAAACAAATAAAATTAATAAATCAACATTTACTTGACAAAACTTACTATTATAATAAACTAAAGATTATGAGGAAATATATTTTACTGTTTCTTCTATTAATCATGGTTTCATGCTCGGTAAAAAAGGAAAAAGAAAAAGAACCAAATAATACTAAATGGAGAAGTCAACTTATTAATATCCCGCTTGTTCTATCCGGACAAATAGATAATAAAGATATTGATTATTACAAATTTATTATTTGTGAATCTGAAACTAATTTTATAGACATTGAACTTTCAGCTAAAAACCCCAATCCTTTAAATTTAAGTCTTTATTTTCAAAACACTTTAATTAAAAGTACTCATCTGTTAGAAGAAGATTATGAAAACAAAAAAAATAAAATTGTCTTTAAAAATATCGCCTTAAAACAAGGCGTATATTATATAAAAATCATAAAAAATCCTAATGAACATGAGCAAATTAATTATCTCCTTAATATAAAACTTTATTCTTATAATAAGAATATTGAAAAAGAACCTAATGATAAACTGGTAGAAGCTAATGCTGTTAATATTACAAATGGCTATGTTAAAGGCTTTTTTAATCCTGCGTTTAATTTAGCTTTACCTGATCTAAATAATCAGGAAGCAGATTGGTTTAAATTTTATACTTCAGATAAAACTAATGTCCTTTCTATTGAAATTACAAGCATTCCTGATATTGATCCTGTTATTGAATTATATAATAATCTTGGATTTCTCATAAAAAAAGCAGATAGTCTGGGCATTGATGAACCGGAAATTTTAAAAAATTTTGGTATTTATCAAAAAGGGGAATATTATATTAAAGTTTATAATAAAAATATAAATTATCAAAATGACACTATTCCTTACCAATTATACTTAAACTTAAATAAAATTAATTCTCAATTTGAAATGGAACCAAATGACAGCTTAAGTAAAGCTACTCCTATCCAAACTCATATTAAAGGTTATATTAATCCTGTTTATGATATTGATTGGTATACTTTTTTTATTAATGAAAAAAAATCAATTCTTAATATTTCTATTACTCCTCTTTCTACTGTAAATCTAAAATGTGAAATATTCAATCACATAGGAGAAAAAATTTATACATTAGATAATTATCCTGATAATGAGGCAGAAATAATGCCTAATCTGTTATTACATAAAGGTCAATACTATTTAAGTATTTCAGATAAATCAAACCAAAATCAAAATTATCTTGATTATTATACTCTTACTCTGAAAATAAATCCATTTAAAAAAACATGGGAATATGAACCTAATAACTCATTTGAAAATGCTATAAATATTAATATTAATCATTCTTATGAAGGATATATTTCACCTGCTGGCGATAAAGATTTTTTTATATTTAATATTAATAATGATCAAAATATAAAAATTGATGTCTCTCCAATTCCTCAAATTGATTTCATAATAATAATTTATGATACAGAAAAAAACATTATTAAAGAAATAAATTCAAAACCTAATGGATACGGAGAAACTGCTACATTATTATTAAAAGAAGGAACTTATTATATTATTTTAAAAGATGCCGATAAACACAGTAACTTTTATGAAAATTATATTTTTTCTATTTACCAACGATGAAATGATGAAAAAAATTATTAGTTTATTATTATTTTTATTACTTATCTTTAACCCTGCTTATTCTAAAATATTATGGAATGAAAACAATAATATTTATTCTACCAAACATAATTATAAAATTGGAGATACATTAAAAATAATTTTTAATGAAAAAACACTTATTAATTATCAAATATCCTTATCTGAAGAAAACAAAATAACAACAACAACAAAGGCAGGACAGGGACTATCAATTAATTTTTTACCTGATTTAAGTAGTGGCGATAATTTCCAGACATTACAAAAGTCCTCTACTAAAAACAAAGGAATTTTATCAAAAAGGATAACTGCTCAGATAACCAAAATATTAAATAATGGCAACCTTCAGATAACAGGTTCTCATTCCATTAAAATCAATGACACACTAGAAAAGGTAAGTATTAAGGGGATTGTCAATCCCAAACTGATTAAAAATAAAAGACAAATCTTCTCTACAGATGTTATTAATCCATCTATCTCTTATTACTCAAAAATCATTAAGCCTGATATTGTTAGTGCTAAAGATTATATTCAATCTTTCAGCACCAATATATCTGTTGTTTCAGGGAAAACTCAGGTCAATATTACAAAAAAATACGAATTGTCAGAACAGAAAAAAAATAAATTGATTATTAAGTATTTGAATAAAATACTATCAGTTTTATTTAAAAAATAAAATATTCATTATTTAACTATTTCTTGACATTAAATTATTTTTTATTAAAATAAATTAGTTGAGTTTAAATTCGGAGTTATAAATGCAAATAAGAAGATTAATGGTAGATGAAAATACTCCTTTTTTCACTACAGAAGGAATGAAATATAAAGAATTTCCAAGCAAATTTAATCAAATTAGAAATTATGCTACAATCATTGCATTTGATGCTAAAGATAGTTTTAAAATGAAAAATTTATTAGAACAACAAATAAGCGAGATTATTAAAAATGCTATTATTCATGGGAACAAACAAGACCCTGATAAAAAAGTAAAGATCCGGTGGGAATTTAATGAAGAAAAAAAAATGGCGAGAATTATTGTTGAAGATGAGGGAGAAGGATTTCAGGATATAGGCAGATGGAATGAATTTCATGAAAAACGATCACGCTGTTTTTATGAAAACAATTTTGAAAAAATGTTAAATTATATTTCTTATCGAACAAAGAACAGCACTACTGAAGATGGGGGTAATGCTTTATTTGCAGCAGTTGAATTCTGGAATGGCGGAATGATTTTTAATGCCAAAAAAAATAAAGTAGTTTGCATTAAATACTATACAAAAGATGATTTAGATATTTTAGAGTAATTTTAAAAAATATTAACTATTCAGGTATATCCTTCCTTAATAGTTATAAAAAACATTATGTATAAAATAGAAAAAAAAGACAAATTTACAATTATTCGACATACAAAATCAGAAGCTGAAATTCAATTAAATAACATTGGAGAACTTAAAAACATATTAGATAAACTCATTGATGAGCATATTAAAAAAATTTTAATTGATTTTAAAAATATTGTTTATATTGACAGCGCCGGGTTAGGTACTTTACTTGATGCCATGAAAAAACTAAAAGATAACAATTGTGAATTAGGAATTCTCTCCATATCAAAAGATGTTCTTGAAGTATTTACTGCTACTAAAATTGCTCAATATTTTAAATTTTATAAAAATATTTCATAATTATTTTAGCCACGAATTTACACGAATTAAATAAAAAAATTGTCTTATCCAGTGTAAAATTTATATTATTTATAAATTATTATGTATATCCCTTTTTTTAATACTTCACAAAATACTATTCGCCTGTCAATGTTTTCAATACTTTCTCAGCTTCAAGCCTTACTTTATATTCAGGGTCAAAATCTTTTTTATATTTTATAATATCAATTGCCTGCTTTGCTTTCAGCTTTCCTAATGATCTGATACCAAAAATCCTGACATTTTTATTATCATTTTTTACACTCTCTATTAATAAATCTATACTTTCTTTATAACCTAAATTTCCTAATGCATCAATAATTCTCATTTTTATATTAATGGCCCCTAAATCATAATATTTTGTTAATAAATCATAAGAACGCTTGTTTTTTATATATCCTAATCCTGTTGCAGCAAATCCTCTATTTAATTCTTTCTCCTCCTGATTGGTAAATATCGATATTAAACTCTCCTGTGATTTTTTTGATTTTATGTTTGCTATTGCTAATATAAGCTGGGTTCGTATATTTTCTCTTTCTTCTATTTTTAATCTTTTTAGCAATTCATCTATGATGCTCTTAGCTTCTGTTTCTCCTAATGTTCTTAAAGTAGTCTCTGCAAGCATATCGTTTTCACTATCAAGATATTTCCTTATGTATTTATAAGTATCTTTATACTTTAATTCCCCAAGAGAAGAAATAGCAAGTCTTTTAAGTTCTTCATTATTATCATTATCATTTTTAACTATTTCCAATAAAAAAGGAATAACCTGCTTATTAGTAAAATAAACTAATGTAGAAATCATTAATTGTTTTACTTTATTATCTTTTTCATTTGATAAAAATTTTAATATTAATTTTTGGCCTTCTAAGCACTCTCTTGCTCGTATATATTTAACTATACTTTTTTTCTGTCCTGTGGTGCCATAACTTAATGTCTTTTCCCAAAAACTCATTGTTTCTTCATCAATAGTTTTTTTATCTAAATTTTTTGTATTTGTTTTAGCAGATAAATAACCTGATAGTAAA
>CBDVEP010000002.1:0-59362 GCA_965373035.1 uncultured bacterium | reverse complement strand
AATTTGTTTTTTTGATTAGTTAATATAATATTTTTTAAATAAATAAAAATCAAATATAGTGCTATGTATTGGAAAAAATGTCAAATGTCAAGAACCGATACCTTTTATAAAGTAATTAAAACAAGATGGGGAAGTGCGTATATAATTTTTAATAAAAATATTATTAAAAAATTTATTTTACCTGATAATAATAATAAAATTATAAAATATAAACTTTTTAAGGGAAGGTTAAAATGGCTGGAGAAGTTAGAAAGAAAAGTTCAGGATTATTTTAATGGGGAAAAGACAGAATTTAATTTAAAGAATATTGACCTTTCTTTTTATTCAGAGTTCAGGCAGAGGATTTATCGTGCTTTGTCAGAAGTAAAGTATGGCAAATTAATAAATTATAGAGAATTATCCGGAAAAGCAGGATATAATGCCAGCCGTGCTGTTGGAAATGCTATGGCTGAAAACCCTATTCCTCTTTTTATACCCTGTCACAGGGTAATAAAATTAAATGGGGATACAGGGCATTTTAGTTATGGAAGGGAATATAAGAAAAAGATGCTGAAGATGGAAAAAAGTATTTGAAAAATATTTCTAAAGGGTTATGTTTTGTTAGAAAGTTTTGAAAAATTGAAAAAGGGAAAATATATTTTTTATATACTTCTTTCAGGTTTTCTACAAATATTTCAGCAGATAATTCCAGAGAGGATTTCCATGCAAGAATATATCTGGTTAAACAGAGGCAAGCTTTAGTAAATTTCTTATGTTTCATAATATCTGTAGTATAATAATATTATAACAAATATTGTCAAGAAAAATGAGGAATAATTTTTATGACAGTTTTTAATCGATATCTATAGTAATTATACAGGCAATATATTTTTTTTCATTTTATTTTGAAAAAATCTGCACTTTTTTTTGTATAATATTAGTAAAGGGAAACTTTGCTAATATATGTGTAATATTTTAGATTTTATAAAATTGTAGTGTAGGAGTTAAGACTTTAGTCTTTTATAAGTCTTTTATAAAATTCTAAAGAATTAATTCCTTCATCATGAACAATAAATTGCACCATAATTTAATTATATTATTCTTTTTTAGAAAATCTGAATTATTACATATATGTTAAGTAGAGTATATTGAAAAAGAGAAGGTAGAAAGATATTAGGGCTTTTTTTTTGACTTTTTAATAATATAGAGTAAATTTATCTAAATTTATGGATTAACTATCCATAAATTTAGATAAATTTATGGAATTTAATATGATAATAAAACGATACTACGAACCATTAAAAAATTACTTAAAAAAAAATAAAGTATTAGTTCTTTATGGCCCCAGAAGAGTTGGGAAAACTACCTTATTAAAATCATTTTTAGAAAGAACTATGTTAAAATATAAGTTAGATTCAGGAGATAATATTAATATACAAAATCTACTCGGATCACAGGATTTTAATAAAATTTTAAGCTATGCAGAAGGTTATGAATTAATTGCTATTGATGAAGCCCAGATGATTCCTGATATAGGTATGGGATTAAAAATTTTAGTAGATCAAATACCAAACATCTATGTTATTGCAACAGGATCATCATCATTTCATTTATCACATCATCTTGGAGAACCATTGACAGGCCGTAAAAGAACGCTTATATTATTTCCATTTTCTCAATCTGAACTAACAGTTCTTTATAACAAGTATGAACTTAAGGAAAAATTGGAGAGTTTTTTAATATATGGCAGTTACCCTGAAGTAGTAATTACAGATAATATTAATGAAAAAAAAGTACTGCTCAATGAAATTGTACAATCATATCTTTTTAAAGATATTTTATCTTTAGAACGGATAAAAAGTTCAAAAATAATTATTAATTTAGTTAAAATGCTGGCTTTTCAGGTAGGACAACAAGTAGCCTGTAATGAATTAGCTGTTAACCTGAAAATTGATGTAAAAACTGTCCAGCGATATCTTGATCTTTTAGAAAAGAGTTTTGTTATTTTTCCCTTACAAGGATTCAGCCGGAATTTACGTAAAGAAATCAGCAGGAAGAATAAATATTACTTTTATGATAATGGTATCAGAAATGCTATTATTTCACAATATAATGTACTGGAATTAAGGAATGATATTGGCCAATTATGGGAAAATTTTATTATAGCTGAAATGCATAAAAAAAATCATTATCACAATTTATTCATTAATCATTATTTCTGGCGGACTTATGATCAACAGGAGGTTGACTTGATTCAGGAGAAGGATGGAGAATTATTCGGATTAGAATGCAAATATTCTACAAAAAAGAAAATTTCTATCCCTCAGGACTGGAAAAAAAATTATCCTGATGCTTCTTTTGATATTATTCATCCAGATAATTATCTTGATCATATATTATAATTATCTCAAGAAATAGTGTTAAGTTTTAAGGGGCTGCTGCCTATAGCTATTAACTTAAGGAATAAATATTGGTTAAACTTAGGTACCATTTCTTTTTGTCATTCCCGTGAAAACGGGAATCCACGAATATATGGCATATAATAACTTAGATGAAGATGAGGTAATGAGGTATCGGTTCTTGACATTTGACATTAATTTGTTTTTTTGATTAGTTAATATAATATTTTTTAAATAAATAAAAATTAAATATAGTGCTATGTATTGGAAAAAATGTCAAATGTCAAGAACCGACACCTTTTAATTTTAAGCTAGTACTTCAACCGCTTAGTTTTTAGATTTTTTCTTTTTGTATTTTGGAATTTGTTTTACTCTTTTTAAAAGAACAAGATTTTTATCTTCCAATATCCATTCAAAAATTAGTTATCGCCTCTTATGTAATTACAACTGTAGGGGAGACTTTTAGTCTCCCCTACTTTAGTGCTTAAAAGAGATTATAACTAACACCTTGGTTGAGAAAAATAATGGAAAGTGAAATATAAATAAATATATTAATGAGAATAGGGTAGAAAAATTTATATACTCATAAAATGCTATGAGGTTTGGGAAGTCAGAGAGTTAGAAATCCTTTTTGATTTTTATATCAGTTAGTAAATGTGAAAGAATATTTATGTCATATAATAGTAACTGAATTTTTATTAAATATATATAGTAATATTTTAGATTTTCTAAAATTGTAGTATAGGAGTTAAGACTTTAGTCTTTTATAAGTCTTTTATAAAATTCTAAAGAATTAATTCCTTCATCATTAGCAATAAATTGCACCATAATTTGTATATATCATTTTTTTTAGAAAATCTGAATTATTACTATATATATTATGGAGAAATTAAAAAGTGATTAAACAAGAATTGTTATCAAGAATAACAACTAATCCAAAAGTAATGGTTGGGAAGTTAACTATAAGAGGCTTACGAATAACAGTAGATCAAATTTTAAAAGCACTTGCCGGAGGAATAAGTATTCATGAATTGTTAGAGGATTACCCAGAACTTGAGAAGGAGGATATTCAAGCGGTTTTATTATATGCAGCTGAATTAGTAGAAGAAGAACAAGTCTTTGAAATGTCTGGAGTTTAGTAAATGGATAAATCTGATTTAAAGATTGTAATTGATGTAGGCATTGGGAGGGAAATATGGAAATTAAGTATTCAAAAAAAATTGAGCAGTTGCCTGTTTATTTGTTTGCTGAGATTGATAAGTTAATTAAAGAGCAGAAGAGCAAAGGGAAAGAAGTTATTAGTCTGGGTATAGGTGATCCGGATTTGCCAACTCCTGAAATTATTATTAATGCTCTTAAAAAAGCTTCAGAGGATAAAAATAATCATCAATATCCTTCATATAATGGATTACTTATTTTTCGTGAAAAAATATCAGAATGGTTTAAAAAAAGATATAAGGTTAAATTAAATCCAGAAAATGAAATATTATCATTAATAGGGTCAAAAGAAGGAATAGGGCATTTTCCTCTTGCATTTATTAATAGAGATGATTATGTCCTGATACCGGACCCAGGTTATCCTGTTTACAGGTCAGGTACTATTTTTGCAGAAGGAATACCATTTTTTATGCCCCTAAGGAAGGAAAATAATTTCCTTCCGGATTTCAGGCAGATTCCTGAGGATGTTAAGAAAAAATCCGGATTAATGTTTTTAAATTATCCAAATAATCCTACATCAGCAGTTGCATCAGTTGATTTTTTTAAAGAAGCTGTTGAGTTTGCATATAACAATAATATTATTATAGCACATGATGCAGCATATAATGAGCTTTATTTTGAAGATAACAGTCCTTTATCTTTTCTTCAAATAGAAGGGGCTATGGATGTTAGTATTGAATTTCACTCTTTTTCAAAAACTTTTAATATGACAGGCTGGCGTGTTGGTTTTGCTGTTGGAAATAAGAAGATTATTCAGGGGTTGGGCAGGATTAAAAGCAATCTGGATTCAGGAATTTTTCAGGCTGTGCAATATGCTGCTATTACGGCTCTTGAAAATTATCAAAAGTTAAACACTGAAAACAGAAAGGTTTATCAGATAAGGCGTGATTATGCTTTAAAAAGGCTTAACAAATTGGGATGGCAGTATTTAAATCCAAAAGCAACTTTTTATGTATGGATTGAAACAATACCGGGATATGATTCTAAGGCCATGGCAAAAAAATTATTACAGGAGCAGGGTATTGTTGTAACACCTGGAGTCGGTTTTGGTAAATCAGGTGAAGGTTATATAAGGATGGCATTAACTGTTGATGAAAGTGTTCTTGAAAAGGTTTTTGATAAAATAGAGATAATTAAATGGTAGTTAAATAAAAAGATTTATGAATAAGACCATAGTATATCTATCCCTGGGAACCAATCTTGGAAATAAAAAAGAAAATTTAAAAAATGCAGTATTATTTCTTGGAAAAAATCATATTAAAATATTAAAAACTTCTTCTGTTTATAAAACAGAACCAATAGGTTATAAAAATCAACCTGAATTTTTAAATATGGTACTAAAAGGTAAAGTGGATTTGTCACCTGAAAATTTATTAAAAATTATTTTAAAGATTGAGAAAAAATTAGGAAGAAAGAGAAAACAGCAATGGGGACCAAGAATTATAGATATTGATATACTGCTTTTTAATAATAAAATTATAACAAACAATAATTTAACCATTCCACATCCTCAGATGCACAAAAGAAATTTTGTTTTAGTTCCCCTATTAGAAATTGAATCTGATTTAATTCATCCTGTATTTAAGAAGAAGCTGAAAAGTTATATTAAAAACAATTCAGGTGAAGTAGTAAAAATTTGCAGATAGTATTATTGCAGCAACAGCAATTAAAAACAATCTTATTCTATTAATAAGAAATATTAAACATTTTAAAGAGGTTACTACTACAGGAATGAAAATAATATTTATTACAATTTTATTTATTTTTTGTTTTTCTCAATTGTATGCTACAACTATTATTACTAATATTGAATATGGAATATCTTTTCATTATTCACTTAGTGGGGGGATGTGGAAAATATCTTTTCCTGATTATTTATATGATGGTAACTATATTATTGGTACTTCTCAATTAGAATATAAAGATATAAATAATATGTCTTTTTCACTACTGTTTAATTTTAAGCTATTTGACTTTGTATTTATAAGACTAAATATTCAACCAGAATGGTTTACTATCAATATAAAAGATGGAAGAGGGTTGGATAGTGATTTATACACTATACCAGGTTCATCACCTTATTTGTTTTCCCAATCAAGTTTTAAAAATAGCAATAATGCTACACATTTTAATGTGGATACAAAAATCAAATTAAAAATGATGAAATTAAAAAATAAACTCATTACAATAAATTGTCTTTTCGGTTATAAAAAACATTTAGAAAATGTTACCATGAAAGAGGGGATACAGTTGGTAAGTGATAATTCTGCTTTTACAAATTTAACTATTCCCCCTGTTGGTTCAATGTTTTATTCTTTGGAATCAACTTATCAATTTGATTGGAATTCATTAGCTGGAGGGATCAGTTTAGATGGAGAGATGTTATCGTGGCTGCATATAGAAATACAAGGTGCTTTTTTATATAATTTCTATTCAGGAGAAGGATATTGGAATTTACGAACTTATAATGCTTATCCTGATGAATATGCTTGGCGAAATGAGTCGCCTAATTTTATACATTATGATGCTTCTGGTATAGGATGGCTTTTAGGAATTAATGTAAATTTTATTCAAACGCATGCGAGTCAAATAGTATTTGGTTATAAATATATTTTTCAATCAGCCAGGAAAGGTAAAGAAGAATTATATTTTTATAATTCAGAGTATAATGTTTTAGCTGATAATGTCAGTCTTGATAAAGTTGAATTTAAGAAACATATTTTTTCATTAAGTATTTTAAATAAATTTTAAAATTTTTATGAATTCAGAGAAGATGTTACAAATATATTCTTTGAAAAATCAATATAAATAAAATGGTTTCAAGGGTAAATTAAATTTAAACTTGAAATTTTATATTTTTATTATATATTTAAAACTAAATATGAAATATTTGAATTATTTAATAGAAAAAAAGAAAAAAAAGGAAAAGATAATTGTTCTTACGGCTTATGACTTTGTTTCTGCCCGTATTTTAGAAGAAGCAGGTGTGGATGTGATTCTTGTCGGAGATTCGTATGGAATGGTGAAATTAGGATATAATACAACTCTCCCTGTAACTATGGATGAGATGTTGATTATTTCAAAAGCAGTTTCTAAGGCTGTTAATAATTGTATCCTGGTTATTGATATGCCTTTTTTATCTTACCAGACTTCTGAAAGGGATGCTGTTTTTAATGCGGGAAGATTTTTAAAAGAAACAAAGGCACAGGCTGTAAAAATTGAGGCACTTGATACAAATATTTGGTTAATTGAACAATTAGTTAAGCTTGATATTCCTGTGATGGGGCATATTGGACTGACACCTCAATCTGTTTATAAATTAGGTGGTTATAAAATCCAGGGAAAGGATGCATCAGTTTCCGGGAAATTATTAAATTTAGCGAGAAATTTAGAAAAAGCAGGTATTTGTTCTTTAGTTCTTGAAGGTATGACAGCAGAATGTTCCGGCAGGATAACACAGGCTTTAAGAATCCCTACTATTGGAATAGGAGCAGGACCTTATTGTGATGGTCAGGTACTTGTACTGGATGACTTATTAGGAATAAACCCTGATATTGCTCCTAAGCATGGAAAGAAATATGCTGATCTTTATAATATAACTAAAAAAGCTGTTTTACAGTATAAGAATGATGTTGAAACACTAAAATTTCCGGAAAAAAAGAACTATTATGTTATGAAGCCAGAGGAATTAAAAAAGCTTAAATAGAAACATCCAGTGGAGATTATAAAGTGGAGATTATAAAAATTCCGGATAAGATTTACAGAAAAATAAAGCTTTTAAAATTAAAAAATAAAAAAATCGGGTTTATTCCAACTATGGGAGCTCTTCATAAAGGGCATTTATCATTAATCAGACAGGCAAGAAAAGAAAATGACATAGTTATAGTCAGTATTTTTATTAATCCCACACAGTTTGCACAAGAAGAGGATTATAAATCTTATCCCCGGGTAAAAAAGCAAGATACTGAAAAATGTAAAAAGGAAAAGGTGGATTTTATTTTTTATCCTGATGAGAAAATGATTTATCCGGATGGGTATTTAACATACGTAGAAGTTTCAGGTTTGTCTGATTTACTTTGTGGCAGGTTTCGAGGAAATCATTTTAAGGGTGTAACAACCATTGTCTTGAAATTATTAAATATTGTAGATCCTGATATTGCTTATTTTGGCTTAAAAGATTATCAGCAATATATTATTATAAAAAAAATGGTACATGATTTAAATTTCAATATTAAAATTAAAGGAATGCCTTTAATAAGACAACCAGATGGCATGGCAATGAGTTCAAGAAATAAATATTTGAATAATGAAGAAAGGTCTGATGCCCTTCTTTTATCACAGTCATTATTTCATGCAAAAAAATTAATTAAAAATGGTGAAAAAAACATTAAAAAGTTAAAAAAAGATATTTACAGGATTTTATTATCTGGTCGATTTATAAAAAAGAGGAATATAGATTATATTTCTTTTATTCACCCTGATACTTTAGAAGATTTAAAAGATATGGATAAACATTGTGTTATTGCTCTAGCTGTTCGTATTGGAAGATCAAGATTAATTGATAATATTATTATATAGGTATAAAATGAAACAGATAATAATTATATTTTATTTATTAATATATATCCCATTATATGCCCAGATAAAAAATAATTATTTTGGGATTGATTTGATTTATAACAGTGCTGTTTCAATTGATGCTGATGTTAGAAATAGTGGTTATGGGTTTGATTTGTTTTATCAATCTTTTTTTTCTGAAACATTTTCCTATAAAATTTTTACAGGCTTTTTATATAATCCTTTTACAATTAGAAGTAAAGAACAATTTTATAATTCATTAATATCTGGATATGAGACATTAGAATATTTAAAAAATGAAAATTTTTACAATTTTTTAGGAGGGATTTTATTTAATTATAATATACTTTTTAAAAAGATTTTTAAGTTACAGAACGGTTTTTTAGTAAATCTTTCTCCTTATTTTTCAACAGGACTTATCTTCTCTTTTATATACAAGAAATTAGAATATAGTTATTCTGAAACTCCTATTAATTTTATCAATTTTATCAATACAGAAGAAAAAGCAAGGTGGCTGCCTGCATCTTTAGGGATTCCACTCTGTTTTGGTATTAATTATAAATTGAATAATAAGAGTACTATTAATCTTAATTTTACTTATTTAATTATAAATTTTGACAAGACAAGTGAGAAATATGGTTACAAGAATATAATGAACTTTAAGTTTGGTTATATGCATACAACAAGCTTCAGGTTGTAAGTAAAAAAACTTTGCTATTAAAAATAAAAATATTATATATTAATTTTAGCCGAAATGGTGGAATTGGTAGACACGCTGCGTTCAGGGCGCAGTGGGATTAGTCCCGTGGGGGTTCAAGTCCCCCTTTCGGCATATTGAAAATGGTAGTGCAGTGAAAAAAATAAGTTTGATATTATCATATTTATTAGGAATATCAGATGCTGTTTTTAATAATGAACCTGAAAAAACCAATAATCTTAAGAAAATAAGAAAAAAATTGTTAAAAAATATGGATAAGTTATTAAAAAATTACAAAGGAGGAAATATATGGTTTTAAGTGAAATAATTCAAAAAGGCTGGAAAGAGACAAAAAAAAGTTTCTGGTTTTTTGTTTTGGTTATTATTATTTATTTTGGACTTATAGAGCTTGTTTCTTTTATATTAAGAAAATTAATAATAAGTGATATAGGTGCATTTATAATAATTTTAATTGTATATGTCTGGTTAACAATAGGATTAGTTATTATTTCATTAAAAAAAGCTAAAGGCGAGGCTACAGACATTTTAGATTTATTCAGAGGTTATCCATATTTAGCTTCCAGTATGGGTGCTACTTTATTATATTTTTTAATGGTTTGTGCTGGTTTGTTTTTATTAATATTTCCCGGGGTAATATGGGGGGTAAAATATGCTTTTTATCAATATTTTATTGTTGATAAAAAAATGAAAGCTTTAGATGCACTTAAAGCCAGTGGTAAAATGACTTTGGGAATTAAATGGGATTTATTGGGAATCTTTATAGTCTTAAATATTATTGAAATTCTTGGATTTCTGGCTCTGATAATTGGTATATTCTGGGCATTTCCTGTTGCACTTATTGCTTCTGCTGTTTTATATTTAAAACTAGTGGGGAGATTAAAACAAAATACTTGACATATTAAAAAATTGTATTAATTTAACAAGACATTTTATTTTTTAAAGGATGATTATTGAAATTTTATGGTCTGGAGGGTATTATGACAGTACGAAGAAGTGGTAACTTTGGAACATATTTTTTTATTGGTTTTATTGGAATGTTAATTGGTTCTGTTATAGGCAGGACTTTAGTAAATCTTATAGTAATTAGAGGAAGTACTATTGTAAGAGATATTATTTATTTAAATGGTTTTGCATATAATTTTGCTGTTAAGGCAGGATATATTTTTAATTTAAATTTATTTGCAATATTAGGAATTATAACAGCAATATATATATATCGAAGGATATAATATTTTATAATTAAGGAGGTACATAAATTTGGGTGCTATTTCCATGAAAGATTTACTTGAAGCTGGAGTCCATTTTGGACATCAGACAAAAAGATGGAATCCTAAGATGAAACGATTTATTTTTACAAAAAGAAAAGGAATTCATATAATTGACTTACAAAAAACAGTTCAATCAACAGACAGTGCTTATAAATTTGTTAAAGAAGAGGTTTCTAAAGGTAAAACTGTTTTATTTGTAGGAACAAAGAAGCAAGCTCAGGAAGAAGTTAAAAAAGCAGCTGAAAAATGTGAAATGCCTTATATTGTACTGCGATGGCTGGGAGGAATGCTTACTAATTTTGTTACAGTTAAAAACAGTATTACCAGGTTAAAAAATATAGAGAAGACAATTGAAAATGATGATAAGGGAAATTTAACCAAAAGAGAAATTTTATCATTAACAAGAGAACGGGAAAAGCTTAATAATGTTTTTTCTGGAATTAAAGATATGGACAAACTACCAGATATATTATTTGTTATTGATACAGAAAAAGAGGATATTGCTGTAAAAGAAGCTACGCATCTTAATCTTCCTATTGTTGGAGTAGTAGATACTAATGGTGACCCGGAACATATAAATTATCCTATTCCAGGAAATGATGATGCTATTCGTGCTATTAATCTTTTTGCAAATTTAATTGCTGATGCCGTACTTGCAGGTAAAAAAGATTTGCAGATTAAGAAAGAAGGCGAGGACATTAAAGCGGCAGCATTAGTAGAAGGGGCAGGTGGTGATATAGAAACAGAGATTATTAAGGAAAAATATTCTGAATATGAAATCGAAGATGATGAGAAAAAAATCAGTAGTTTTGAAAAATTTGAAAAAACAGAAGAAACAGAACCTTCTGATTCTAAAGAAGAAGAAAAAAATTTAAAAGAAAGTTTTAAAGAAAAAAAAGAAGTTACAGTAAAGGAAAAAACAGAAAAAAAGAAAGAAGTAACTACAAAGGAAAATGTTGAGGCAAAAGTAACCAAGGCGGCATCTTCAAAGGTAAAGAAAGAAGCTCCTTCAAAAGAGAAAGCTAAAGAAAAAAAAGAAGCCTCATCAGATAAAAAAAAGAATGTTAAAAAAAGTAAAGAGGATAAGTCAGATAAAAAAAACTCTGTATCAAAAGATAAAAAATAAAGTAATATACTAAAAATTAATAAACCAGATTGGAGGAAGAGTAAAGTGCATATTACAGCAGAAATGGTTAAAAATTTGCGGGATATGACTAATGCCGGCATGATGGATTGTAAAAAAGCATTGGTTGAGACAGGTGGCAAGATAGAAGAAGCAGTAAAATATTTAAGAGAGAAAGGTATTGCAAAAGCAACAAAAAAAGCTGATAGAGCTACTAAGGAAGGAATTATTTATTCTTATATCCATGCAGGCGGGAAAATTGGCGTATTACTGGAATTAAATTGTGAAACTGACTTTGCTGCTAAAACTGATGTGTTTAAGTCTCTGGCAAAAGATTTATGTATGCAGGTTGCTGCAACAGATCCAAAATATATTACAAGAGATAATATTTCTGATGAGGTGATTACTTCAGAAAAACAGATTTATGTAGAGCAGGTAAAACAAACCGGGAAACCTGAAAAAATAGCAGAAAAAATTGCTGAAGGGAAATTAAATAAATTTTTCAGTGAAGTTTGTTTGTTAGAACAGCCTTTTATAAAAGATGCAGAACAGTCTATTGAAAATATTGTAAAAAGTGCCATCTCCAAGATTGGTGAAAATATTACAGTAGGAAGATTTATTAGATATCAGGTAGGGGTTAGATAATTTTTGAGTCAGAAAACAAAATACAAACGTGTTTTACTGAAATTTAGCGGTGAATTTTTAGGAGATTCAAAGGGTGCGAATATTCAGATTAATTCCTTAATAAATATAATTAATGAAATTAAACCTTTAATTAAATTAAATGTTCAGATAGGAATTGTTCTGGGTGCTGGTAATATATTTCGTGGTGCCCTGTCAAGGCAGAAAGAAAAGCATAACAAAACTTTTACTCAAACAGAAGCAGACAAAGCTGGTATGTTTGCTACAATTATAAACAGTCTTCTTTTTTCTGATATGCTTTCCCAGGAAAAAATTAAAAATCATGTTTTTTCTACTATATTTGTTGATTCTATTTCTTTTTTTAATGCCCAAAAAGCAAAAAGATATTTGAATGATGGTTATATTAATATTTATGCAGGTGGAACATCAAATCCCTTTGTCACTACAGATACAGCCTCAGTGCTAAAAGCTATTGAAACTGATTCAGAAATTTTAATAAAAGCAACCAAGGTAGATGGCGTTTATGATAAAGACCCTGTTTCATATAAAGATGCCAGATTTTATAAACAAATTTCATATTCAAATGCCATTGAAAAAAAATTAAAAATAATGGACTTAACAGCACTATCAATGGCTATGGAAAATAATTTATTAATTGTAGTTTTAAATTTTTTTAAAAAAAACAGTTTATTAAATTTTGTTAAAGGCCAACAAGTCGGAACAATGATTAGTTAATAAACTAATCATAGGAGGTTGTTATGCTTGATGATATTTATAAACAAACAAAAGAAAAAATGGAGAAATCAGTACATTTTTTACTGGAAGATTTTAAATCAGTTCGCAGCGGCAGAGCTAATCCTTCTTTAATAGAAAATGTTATGGTAGAATATTATGGAAATAAAACGCCATTAAATCAAATAGCTTCTATTTCAACACCTGAAAGTAAATTAATTGTTATTAGCCCCTGGGAGAGTTCTGTTGTATCTGATATAGAAAAAGCTCTGTTAGGTTCGGATTTAGGTATAACACCTTCTAATGATGGGAAAGTTATCAGACTGGCTTTTCCTCCTTTAAATGAAGAGCAGAGAAGTAATTTAGCCAAACTAGTGCATAAAAAAGGGGAGGATACTAAAGTATCTGTAAGGAATATCCGTCGGGAAGCAATTCATGAAGTTGATAAAAGTGAAAAAGAAAAAAATTTAAGTTCAGATCTTGCAGAAAGGGGTAAAAAGGAAATTCAAAAATTTACTGATGGGTATATTCAGAAAATTGATGAGCTTATAAAAAGAAAGACTGATGAAATTATGGAAGTGTAAATGTCAGGTCAGGGAAAATTACAACATATTGCAATTATCATGGATGGTAATGGTAGGTGGGCAAAAAAAAAGGGTTTAACAAGAACCCATGGGCATTATGAAGGTTCAAAAAATGTAAAGCGAATAGTAAAAGCCTGTATAAAGAATAATATTAAATATTTAACATTATATGCTTTTTCAACTGAAAATTGGAGTCGTCCTAAAAGAGAAATAAATATTTTAATGAATTTACTTGCCCGGTTTATTAAAGATGAAACTGAAGAGTTTCATAAAAATAATATTCGATTATTAGTAAGTGGTGATATATCTAAAATGCCTGTGAACTTACAAAAAGAAATAAAAAAAGTGATTGATTTAACAGAAAACAATAAAAAATTAATTGTAAATGTTTGCTTAAATTATGGTTCAAGGGATGAAATACTCCGGGCTGTAAAAAATATTGCTGTGGATTATAAAAAAAATAAGTTAAAATTAAATAATGTGGATGAAAAATTGTTTCAGAAATATTTGTATAATGGGGATATTATGCCTGATCCTGATTTATTAATAAGAACAAGCGGAGAGCTCCGGATAAGTAATTTTTTATTATGGCAGATTGCTTACAGTGAATTATATTTTACAGATACATTCTGGCCTGATTTTAATGAAAAGAAATTTCAGAAAGCAGTTGAAAATTATTACAATCGGAATAGACGATTTGGAGGATTATAATTTTATATGACAAAACGAGTTGTTATTGGTATAATAGGTATCCCTGTATTATTATTTGCTATTTTAAGTGATGTCTGGAGGAATTTTCCTTTTTTGTTTTTTTTAATTGTTCTTAATAGTCTTGCTTTAAATGAAATGCATTATATTTTTTTATTAAAAAAGATAAATTTAAATAAATTATACTTTTTATTAAGCGGAAATTTAATAATTATTAGTTTATATTTAGGCTTGTGTTATAATAATAATATTGACTTCAGGCATTTTATTTTTATGCTTTCAATTATTATTTATTTTATAAGTTTGATATTTAAAAATAATTATAAAGATGCATTATTAAAAATATCTTTTTTTACTTTTGGTTTATTTTATATTTCATATTTAAGTTCGTATTTTTTATTATTAATGCATTTACCGGGGGGAAAATATTATCTTTTTTTAATTGTTTTATTAATATGGTGTAATGATTCATTTGCTTATTGTTTTGGTATGCTTTTTGGAAGAAAAAAATTAGGGGTAAAAGCATCTCCTGAAAAATCTTATGCAGGAGTATGGGGAGGTGTTTTTGCATCCATTGTGTCTGTTTTTATTTCTGAGATGATTTTTAAAGAACATCTGTCCATGTCATTTTTACAGAAGATGATTATTGGAACTAGTTTTGGGATTATTGTCATTTTATCTGATCTGGTAGAATCAGTATTAAAACGAAGTGTTTCAATTAAAGATTCTAAAAGTTTATTTCCAGGACATGGCGGTGTACTGGATATTTTTGACGGCTGGTTTTTAACTATACCATTATTTTATTATTATATAAAACTTACAGGGATTTAGATATAGTGAAAAAGAATATTGTTATTTTAGGTTCAACCGGTTCAATTGGCAGAAATGCTTTAAAGATTATTGAAAAGTTTTATGATTTATTTAATATCGTGGGGTTATCAGCCAATAAAAATATTAATTTATTAAGAAGACAGATTAAAAAATTTCAGCCTGATTATGCGGCTGTATATAATGAAGGTTTAGCAATTCAACTGCAAAAAAAGTGCCCGGATCATAAAATATATTCAGGAGAAACAGGACTAAAAAAATTATGCGGAATAAAAAAAAGTGATATCATATTAAATGCAATAATAGGAAGTTCAGGCTTAAAATACACTGTTGAAGCAATTTATAATAGAAAAAATATTGCACTGGCAAATAAAGAATCTTATGTTATGGCAGGTGATATTCTGAATAAATTAGTAAAAAAGTATAAAGTTCAGATTATTCCTATTGACAGTGAACACAGTGCTTTATTTCATTTAATAGAACCCCTGCAAAATAAAAAGCATATTGAAAAAATTTATCTTACTGCTTCAGGCGGTCCATTTTTAAATAAACCTATCCAGGAATTTATTAAAATAACAATGGAAGATACATTAAAACATCCTGTCTGGAGTATGGGAGGAAAAATAACAATTGACAGTGCTACATTAATAAATAAGGGTTTTGAGGTTATTGAAGCACATTATCTTTTTAATATAGATTATAAAGATATAGAGGTAATTATACATCCTCAAAGTATTATTCATTCCATGATAAAGACAATTGATGGAGAAATATATGCACAGATGTCTCCACCTGATATGAAATTTCCTATTCTTAATGCGCTGTCATATCCGGAAAAATTAAAAAGTCCTTTTGAGTCTTTGGATTTTTTTAAACAGAAAAGCTTGACATTTCAGTCACCGGATTTTAATAAGTTTCCTTTATTGGAATATTCTTATAAAATAGGAAAAAAAGGAGGCAACCTGCCTGCAGCTTTAAGTATAGCAGATGATATTGTACTGGCAGGATTTTTAGAAAGAAAAATTAAATTTAATGATATTTTTCCAAGTATAAAAAATTTAGTAAAAAGTGTAAAATATGTTGAAATTCCAAATTTAGATGATATATTTGCACTTGAAAAAAAGATGAATAAAGGAGAAAAATAAAATGGATGTTGCATTAAAAATAGTATATGGATTAATTTCAATAGGAATCCTTATTTTGATTCATGAACTTGGTCATTTTTTAATAGCTAAATTATTTGGTGTAAGAGTTGAAATTTTTTCTCTTGGTCTGGGCGCAGGTATTCTGAAATACAAAAAAGGGGATACGGTTTATCAGTTAGGAGTTATACCACTTGGTGGTTTTTGTAAAATGGCAGGAGAAGAACCAAATGATGAATTAACAGGTGCACCTGATGAATTTTACTCCAAGCCTCCTTTAAAAAGACTGGGGATAGTTTTTGCAGGACCGTTTGTTAATTATTTATTTGGGATTTTTATATTTATTATTGTAATGGCTGTTGGTATTAAACAGCCTACTTTTACAAATAAAATTGCTGTTATGAAAGAAATAACAATAGACAATCAAAAGATTACATCACCGGCACAATTATCAGGATTGGTGGATGGAGATAGAATCATTAAGATAGATGATGAAAATATTTCAAACTGGACTTTAATAAGAAAAAAGATAGTTATTTCAGGTGATAAAAAAAAGAGAAAAATAACAGTTAAAAGAGGAAAGAGGGTGCTGGATTTTAAAGTTAAACCCGTGCTGGATCCTGATACAGGTGCGAGCTTAATTGGTATCTTACCATATATCAACGGTAAAATAGCAGGGGTAACTGAAAACGGGGCAGCTTCTAAATCCGGTCTTTTAGCTGGTGATGAGATTATTAAAATTAATAATAAAAAAATAAATAATTTTTATGATGTTAAAAGCATCATTTCTGTTAAAGCAAATCAAAGGATTACGCTTCAGATTAAAAGAGGAAATCAGATTAAGACTTTTCGTTTAAAAGTAAAAGAAAGAGAAGGAAAGGGATTTATTGGTGTTTCATTTAATCAGGAGGGAGATATTTACATTTCAAAATCAAAGAATGTTATATATGCTGTTTCAGATGGTTTTAAAAGGGCTAATAAAGTAATTACAGAGGTATTTTATGGTTTGAAATTAATGGTTTCCGGTAAAATAAAAGTATTGAAAGCTGTTAAAAGCCCGGTAGCAATAGTTTATTATGCAGGCAAGACAACAGAGGCTGGTTTTTTAAGTTTTATATGGTTTATGGGTTATATCAGTATTGCTCTTGCTTTTTTTAATTTACTTCCAATTCCAGCAGTTGATGGGTCGTATATTTTGTTTTTTTTATTTGAAATAATTAGCGGAAAAGAATTAAACTTTAAGGTTGTCAGGGCTATTCAATATGTTGGTTTAATGGTACTGATGGGATTGTTGTTTATGTTTATGTTTAATGACATTTTAGGGCTGTTCAAAGGAACTGCTGAAATAAAAGGAGTAAAAGGGTTTATGAGTTAACCCTATGAAAATCATAAGACATAAAACAAGAAAAGTAAAAATAAAGGATTTAATTATCAGCAGCAGTAATCCTGTTGCTGTTGAATCCATGATCAATGCAGATGCTCACAATATTTCAAAAATAATAAAGCAGATTAATCAATTAGAGAGGGCAGGCTGTATGCTTGTCAGGATCAGCCTGCCTGATATTGTTTCAGCAAAGCTTGTATCAAAAATTAAAGAAAAAGTAAATGTACCACTTATGGGTGATATTCATTTTGATTACAGGATTGCTATGGAAGCTATTCATCAGGGTATAGACAGCATTCGACTTAATCCGGGGAATATACAGAAAGAAAAAATTAAGCTGTTAGTTGAGAAAGTTAAAGAACAAAATATAGCTGTCCGTGTAGGGGCTAATACAGGCTCAATCAACAGAACAAAATATAAAAAGAATAATGCTAATGCCCTGATAAATTGTGTGATGGAGCATATAAGGATTTTTGAAAAAGCAAAATATTATAATTTAATAGTTTCTTTAAAATCTTCAGATGTTTTAACTACTATTGAAGCATATCAGAAATTCAGTAAAATAAGAGATTATCCTTTACATATTGGAATTACTGAAGCAGGAACAAAGTTTTCCGGTACAATAAAAAGTGCAGCAGGACTGGGGGTTTTATTATATCAGGGACTGGGTGATACTATCAGAGTATCTCTTTCCTGTGACCCTGTGGAAGAAGTTTATGTAGGGTATAAAATACTTCAATCCATGGGATTATATAATAATATGGTGGATATTATTTCCTGTCCTACATGCGCAAGAGCATGTATTAATGTAGAAAAAATAGCAAACATCATAGAAAAAAAGACAAGGGCATTGAAAAAACCTATAAAAATTGCTGTAATGGGTTGTATAGTTAATGGGCCAGGTGAAGCAAAAGATGCAGATATAGGTGTTGCAGGCTCTAAATCAGAAGCAATTTTATTTAAAAAAGGAAATTTTGTAAAAAAGATAAACAGGGATAAAATAATAATGGAGCTTTTAGAATTTATTGAGAATGAGACTCTGACATAACCAGGAAAGTAATAATTCCCTTTTGTTATAATGTAACATAGAATGGCATGAATGGGTTAAAATGGGAAAAATTTTTGGGAAATTAATAAAAACATGGCTGAATGCTAAGACATCTGAATTTAATATAAATATCAGTATCTAAAGATATTACTTCTTCTTTTTCTTAAGTTTTTTTAAATCTAAAATATCCTGAGGTCTTTTTATTTTTTCTTTAGCATTTATTAAATCTCTAATGTCAATAATATTAATTCTTACTTTATCATATAAAGTTTGTTTTCTTCTTTTCCATGCATTTCTAAATTTAACTCCAGGAAGCTTCATTATAATATCTATCCTTATAGGGGCAACTCCAATCTGGTAAATTAAATCTTTATTAATAAAATCTTTAATTTTAATATTGTTTAATGGTGCCCCAAACTTGGATAATGCTTTATACACTTTTTCAGCATTTTTTACTTCAGGTTCTACTAATAAATCAATATCTTTAGTAAAACGAGGTTCTGTATAATATATAACAGCATAAGCACCTACTACTAAATATTTTACTTTATATTTGTTGAATATTTTGAACAGATCTTTGTAGTCGGGGCTTAATTTCATTCTTTCCTCTTATTTTATAAAAATCTTTTATCATTTGCCATGCTGTTGCAAAACGCATTTGTACACCAGCTTCCTGCCAGAACTTTAGTTCAAAATCATCATCAGCCTGTGAAATCGGTATCATTCTTTCCCAAATTTTTTTATTTTTCATAATGTTATATTGCTTCTTATCTCCCATATCTCCTTTTCTCAACAACTCTTTTTTTTGGTTTATAGGTTTACTTTGCTATTTATATGCTATACTATTATTTTTTAATAGATTGTCAATGAATAAATTCTATTTACTGTAACAGGTAAAAGGTTATTCTTACCGATTATAGTAAAGCAATAATTTTTCTTGATTTTTAACATTAATACTATAAATTAACGCATTATGAGTATCCGTATACTTCACACTGCTGATTTACATCTTGGAGCAGAATTTAAATCATTCCATCAAAAAGCTGACTCTCTTATGAAGGAAGCATTTAATGCTTTTGAAAAATTAATCAATTACACATGCGATCCATATAATGAAATTGATATTTTAATTATAGCAGGTGATTTATTTGATAATCCCAGACCTGATTTGCCGCTTCTTGAAAAGGTTAGAGAGCTTTTTTTAAAAGTAGATGAAAAGAATATAAAATTATATATCCTGCCAGGTAATCATGATAGTTATAGTTACAAAAACTCAATTTATCGGACATTTAAATTTCCAGGAATGATTATTAAAAATCCAGGTTTTAACTTAATAGATGAGATAAACATTAAAAGCCAGCATGTTTTTATTTACAGCGGAGTGTATGAAGTGAATAATCCGTATAAGAGAGCCTTGAAAAATTTTAAAATCATAGAAAAAGAAGGTACTCACATTGGTATTTTACACGGCACACTTGAACTAAAGGAGATTAAGATCTCTGACAGGGAACTGCCATTTTCATATGAAGAGTTTGCTTATTCAGGATTAAATTATCTTGCATTAGGGCATTTTCATCAGTTTAAGGAAAAAGAAGTAGATAATGAACATAAATGTGTTTATACAGGGTCACTTATTCCCAGAGCTATAGATGAATATGGAGATAGGTATTCTGCTGTTGTTGAAATTAAACAGAATAATTCAGTGAACATAAAAAAGATACAATTTTCAAAAATACGGATTGAAAAAAGGGTTATTGATGTGATCAAGGAAGATATTTCAAGTATTCGGGATTTAATATCATTACTTAAAAAAGGGGATAAACTCTCCTTGCTAATTCTTGATTTGTATTTGCAGGGAGTATTAGATTTTTCCATTAATGAAAATGAATTAATTAAGATTTTAGAAGATCATTATTTTTATGTGAGGATAAATAATGAGGCAAAATTTATAGAAAGTACTGTTGTAAAGCAATTGAGCAGGGAAGAAACAATCAGAGGTTTGTTTTTTAAAAAATTGCTTGAGAAGAATGTAACTTTTGAAAATCATCAAAGAATATTAAACCAGGCCCTAAATTTAGGGTTAAGGGATTTTACATCTTCAGAAACTAAAGAAGAACCAGACTTTAAATTTCACAAAGGAAGTCATAATATAGAGATAGATTAATTATGAAGATTGAACAGGTAAACATAGAAGGATTCGGGATTTTTTATAAACCTCGCAGATTTAATTTTATAAATGATAAATTAAACCTGATATATGGAAATAATGAAACAGGAAAAACTACTTTATTAAAAGCAATTATTGCTGGTTTTTTTGGACTTGATAAAAGCAGGTGGGCACTTTACAAATCAGAAAAACCAGCTAATAACTATTTTATAGAGATTAAATTCCATGACAAAGATGTGGAATTTAATTTAACCAGGGATTTTGAGTCTAATGAGGTTATTTTAAGTAAAAAAGATAAAAATAGTGTTATTGAAAATTTATTTAAAGGTAAAGCGCATCCTCAATCACGGAGTGAAGAAAAAGAGTTTTATTATGATGTTTTAAAAAAAGTATTGGGATTAAATAATGAAGGAATTTTTCGTAATATTAATGTTATTTACCAGAGGTCAATTAAAACAAACATTAATAAAGAGATTCAGCATATTTTAACAGGAGCTGTTGGTACAAATTATAAAAATATATTGGAAGTATGGATAAAAGAATATTTTGATTTAACCAGTAAAAGTGCATGGCATGATATAAGAGATAGAAGAAATGAAAAGGCTATTGAGGTTTATGAAAATGAATATAAGGGTTTGATAATGAAAAAAGAGCATATTATTGAACAGAGTATAAAGTCATCTGAGTTGGAAGATAACTTGAAAAAGTTTGAAAAGGAATTAACATATCTGGATAAAGAAACTAGAAAAAAGCAGATAGCATTTGAATTAAGTAAACAGTATATTGACCTGTTAAAAGAAAAAACAAATTATGAAGAAAAAATTTTAACATTTAATAATGAGATTGAAAAGTATAATAAGATAAAAGCAGATTTAAATGCTAAAAATGACATTATTCAGAATTATTCAGAATTTAATGACATTACAGATGAAATCGTTAATTCTATGAAAAATTTACAAGAATTAAAAAAAGAATTAATTAAAAAAAAAGAGGAGTTAAAAAAAATAGAAAAAGGTGATTCGCAGCAAATTAAAAGTATTGTACTGGGCATTAACGGTTTAATCCTTGCAAGCCTTACTTTTTTTGTGAGATTAAAATTTGATAAAAAATTTTTGCTTTATATAAGTATAGCTCTTGGTATAGTATCATTAGTTTATTTAACTTTTATAATAATAAAAGGAATTAAGAATAAATTTCAGTATGAAACTTTAATCTTTTCAAAAAATCAAACAATTGAAGAGTTACAGGCTAAGATTTCAAGTGTTAGTGAGGAATTTAAAATACATTCTGATAAAGAAATTAATGAGGGTTTTTTAAATAAATATGAAGAATATAAAAAGATTTCACAAGAGATAGAAAATTTAAAATACACTTTAAATGCAGTTAATAATGTTTCTGAATACAATATTAAAAAAAATGAAGAAGAAAAAAATCTTGTTTCAGTTAATACTGATTTAAAGGAGTTGGACAAGAATAATCCGGGGCTTTCCACATTAAGTAAAAACAAGGAAAGCTCCATCCAGTATATACAGAAATTAAAAAAGCAGTTAAATGAAAATAATGCCGGAAGTGAAGTTTTAAAAAAGAAGATTTATAGTTTAAATAAAGAATTAGCTTCTACTACCTTAGAAACAGAAAGTATTGCAAGTATTAATTATAAACTGGAAGAAATAGAGAGTGAATTAAATAAACTGACACTTTACAGGAAGTCCTATAAATTAGCAGTTGATACTTTAAATGAGTCAATAAAAGAATACCAGGAAGAACATATTGGAAGGTTATCCAGGAATATTTCAGAGTTTTTTAATAATATTACAAAAGGCATGCATAAAAAGGTTATATTAAATGAGGATTTTAGCCCTTTTGTTCAGAATAAAGATAATGAAGTTATAAAAAATTTAAGCTGCGGCACAGAAGAACAGCTTTATTTTGCTGTAAGGCTTGCACTTTTGCATGAGATTAATGATTTAACACAATTACCATTGTTTTTAGATGACCCTTTTGTTAATTTTGATAAAGAACGTCTTGAAGTAGTAAAGGATGTATTGAATTCTATATTAGATGAGAATCAGATTATTTTATTTACACATATTAAATCTTATTCCCAATGGGAAAATGTTCATCTGATTGAGATTTAGAGGGGGTAGTTATTACCGCATAGCTGTCATTGCGAGAAGCGAAGCGACGAAGCAATGACAATTTCCCCCATAACTAATTGATTACGGGAATGTTGATAGAATTATTGACATTTTATTTGAATATTATATTATTGTATTATTAAAATAGAGAAGGTATAATATTATGAAAAAAAATAATGATGAAAAAGTAGAGAAAATTAAAATACCTCAGGAAAAAAAGAAGAAAAAAAAATCAGGTTCTACTTTAGGCAGGTTATTAGAAGCGCGAGAACACAGTATTGCTACACTTGAAGAATATATAAAACTTATTGATATGCTTGGGGGTCAGGATGAGACTTTAATCAGGTCTATGTTTTTAGGGTTTTCCGCTGAATCAATAGGTGCCAGCCGTGTTACTTTTTATTTTTATGATAATGAAAAAAAGTTGCTTTATCCTAATGTTACCATGGTTTATAAAAACAAAAGGCTTCTTCCTTATGATTTCTACAGTGAGCTTAAGGATGTCTTTATAAAGGAAGGCAGGGATGTTTGTGGTCATGCAGCTTTAAATATGCAGCCATTATTTATCGGGAAAGTATCCAGAGATAAAAGATATATAGGTTATGTTGATAAAATAGTAAAATTAAAGACTCATTCTATAATGGCTATTCCTTTAATTATTGATAATAATATTTTAGGTATAATTGAAGTAGCCTCAGCTGGTAAAACACGTTTTTTAACTATGGTAGATTTTTATGTTGTATCTATTATAACAAACATAACACTGATTACAATGGAAAAAGCAAAACTCTATAATTGGTCTGTTACAGATAATTTAACCCAGCTTTTTAATTATCAGTATTTACAGATTTCAATGGAAAAAGAGCTCATGCGGGCTAAAAGGTATCCGAAAGATGTTGGTGTGGTTTTACTTGATATTGATAATTTTAAAATGATTAATGATACTTATGGGCATCTTTTTGGAAATGTTGTATTAAAAGGCATTGCAGATATTATTCAGAAAACCGTAAGAAAGAAGATAGATATGCCTGTAAGGTATGGAGGGGATGAGTTTTTATTGCTTTTACCGGAAACAGACATTGCTGGAGCATTAATATTAGCTAAAAGATTATTAGAGGAAGTTCAAACCAAAAAATTTATTGCAGAGGATCATAAAACAGCGGTTTTTACTACTTTAAGTATTGGTGTTACAGCAGCGAAAAAAAATCAAATTCTTAATAAAGATAAATTAATTAAAAAAGCTGATGAAGCTTTATATAAAGCAAAGAAAGCAGGAAAAAATCGTATAATCATTGTGGAATAAATGAATGAAGCATATTAGTATAAAAATAAAGTTTGGAGCACTTGTAGGAATATTAATTGCAGTTGTTGTAGTTACTATCAGTGTTATCTTGTTAAATCAGGAGAAAAAAGAGCTGATTACCAGAATTCAAAGACAGGGTATTCTGCTTTCAAAAAGTCTTGCTTCACAGGCAGCAGAAGGACTTACCACATCTGATGAACTTTTAATTTTTCAGGCTATTACAGACATAATGAAAGAGGATGGTGTTGTTGAGGTTTTTATTTTAAATCCTGAAGGTGAGGTTATTTCTCATAATAATATAAATGAAGTAGGACAAACGTATGATACCCGAATATGGCATTCGCAAAGTAAAAAAGAAGGAGATGACTTTGCTCCTCGTCTTTATATAAAAGAAGAAAGTAAAATATATGATTTTTTATATCCTATAAGAGTAAAAACTTTTAAAAAAGGAAAAGAAGAAGAAGCTATACTGGGATATGCACATGTTGAATTTTCTTATGAAGTAATTCAACGAGCGTTAAATAAAGCTAGTTTAACAGTTTTTGTGATTTCTTTAATTATTTTGATTTTAGGAATAGGCATTTCTTTTTTACTGGCAGGATTTATTGTAAAGCCAATTATGCAAATAGCCAGGGGAGCTGAAGAGATAGGCGGGGGTAATCTTGAATATAAAATTATTGTTAAAACCAGGGATGAATTAGAAATTTTAGCAAATCAATTTAATATTATGACAGGTAAACTTGAAGAAGCCCAGAATATTATGCTGGAACAGGAGAGAATGAAATATGAATTAGATATAGCAACAAGTATTCAAACTTCTCTTATTCCTAAAAAAATCCCTGAGTTGCCGGGAGTATCAATATCAGCTTATTATAAGCCGGCAAAAGAAGTTGGTGGTGATTATTATGACATTTTTAAATTAGATGATGGGAGGTTAGGGATAGTTGTTGCTGATGTTTCAGGAAAAGGTGTACCAGGTGCTATGGTTATGGTGATGGTACGGAGTAT
Source organism: uncultured bacterium (assembly GCA_965373035.1). Lineage (GTDB taxonomy): Bacteria > Spirochaetota > JAHITG01 > JAHITG01 > JAHITG01 > CBDVEP01. Next base: position 34,395 of record CBDVEP010000002.1, on the reverse strand, counting down.
TCTTAAAGCACAGGCTTATTCCACCAGCACTGCTTTTCAGGTTCTGGTTAATACAAATAGGTATATTTTTCCTGATATAAAAAGAGGAATGTTTATTACTGCTTTTTATGGTATATTAGACCCAAATAAAATAACATTGCAGTTTGCTAATGCAGGTCACAATCAATTGATTGTTTATAAGAAAGATTTAAATAAATGTGAAGTATATTCAGAACCAGGCATCCCATTAGGTGTTCAGGAAACAAAGATTTTTGAGGAATCATTATGCGGTAAGTTTTTAAATTTGAATAAAGGTGATATTATTATTCAGTATACAGATGGTATAACAGAAGCAAAAAATTTACAAGAGGATGAATATGAGTTAAAAAGGCTGTTAGATGTGATACTAAAAAATAGTCAGCTTCAAACTGATTTATTAATTAAAGAGATAATAGATGATGTTAATCGATTTTGTGGTGAAGCCCAGCAGTATGATGATATTGCTATAATAGCTATAAGGGTATAATAAATGATATTATTACTGAAAAGAAAATTAAATATTTTGTAAATAGTAATGGGACAATTTCCCTCGATAATTGTCCCATTACTGTAAGTAAAAATAATCATCAAGGAGAAAAGTGATGGAATTACAAGATAAAAAAATAAGAATAGTTTTTGAAGAAATCAGAGAAAACTCTCAAATGTGTCTTGTTACTCTTACAGGTTATGTTGATTCTTATAATTCAAAATATTTTCAGGAAACTATTATAAAAAATATTAAAAATGGAGATACAAAATTGATCATGAATTGTCATGGATTAAGTTATTTAAGCAGTGCCGGGATAGGAAGTTTTGTGGCTATTTCAGAAGAACTTAAAAATAAGGGATTTTTAGTTATTTATAGTGTCCACCCAAAAGTTCTTGAAGTTTTTAATTTATTAGGCTTTACTAAATTTTTTAATATATGTGATACATATGAAGAATCATTTCAAAAAGCACAGTCACTGTTCAGTGGAGATGACAGGCCGGTTCTCAGCGATGTAGAAGGCAAGGTTGTTTTCCCTTTTTCTTTTGAATGTAAGGTTTGCGGAAAAAGACTGAAAGCTGCAAAATCAGGCAAGTATAGATGTCCTTTGTGTCAATGTGCAATTACTATAGATAGTAATGGAAATATATCTTATAAATAAGGAGCAATAATATAATGGAAAAAAAATTAATTGAAAAGAAAAAATTTTTAAGTCATAAAATAAATTTAGAAAAAATAAGAGCCTGTGTATGTGAATCCTTAGTACAGACATCATTAAATGAAGATGATATATACAGGTTTCAGATAGCTGTAGATGAAGCCTGTAGTAATATTATAATGCATAATTATGAGGGAGAAAGTGATAAGCCTATATATATTACAATCAAACAGTTTGATAAAAATATTACTATAATTATCGAGGATGAAGGTGATAAATTTAATCCACTTGATGTATCTGACCCTGATTTAAATCAGCATATTGAAAGATATAAACAAAATGGTTTGGGGGTTTATTTAATGCGAAGGCTGGTAGATGAAATTGTTTACCATGCTGGTATGAAAAGAGGAAATAAAATTGAATTAGTAAAATATTTATTATAGATTTACTAAAAGATAAATGGAAAGTAAAACATTTAACATTAAAAAAGCAAAAAAATTTCTAAAGCATAAAAAAGAAGAGCAGGAGAAAAAAAGAAGTGAATTATTTCAAAAAGCATGGCAAAATTTTCATACCATAGTTTATATGCTAATTGAAAAATATCATCCTAAACGTATTTATCAATGGGGGTCCCTTCTTAATAAAAGATGTTTTTCTGAAATTTCAGATATTGATATAGCAGTAGAGGGAATAACCTCTCCAGAAAAATTTTTTGCTATGTATGAGGATGCTAAACAATTAACTGATTTTTTTTTAGATTTAATTCAAATTGAAAAAATTCATCCTCTTCATGCTGACAATATCAAAAAGAGAGGGAAATTAGTATATGAAAGAGAATGAAGAAATCGATATACTTATAGGGGAGATAAATAATACCCAAAAAATATTAAAAGAAATTTATTCATATTATGATGAATTTTTACAAAAAGAATTTACATTTTTAGGAAGGAATACAACATCTGCTATTATTATTTCAGATATTATGGAAAAATTTTATACATGCCTTGAAACACTTTTTTTACGTATATCCCAATTTTTTGAGAATAGTTTAGAAAAAGATAAATGGCATATTGATTTACTTCATAAGATGCAGTTAGAAATAGATAATATCAGAAAGCCAGTAATATCAGAAAAATCCTATAAATATCTTTTAGAGCTATTACGATTTCGGCATTTTAAACGATATTATTTTGAAATGGAATATGATTGGGATAAGATTGATTATTTGCAGAAGAAATTTAAACAATGTAAATCATTACTTAAAAAAGATTTCAGGCAATTTTGTATATTTTTAAAAAAAATAAAACAGTAAAGTAAAACTAAAAACCAAAAAGAAAAAGTGAAAGAAAATGATAAAACCATCATGAATTGTTGACAATCAGTCTTGACTTTATAATATTTAATATTACCTTCAAAGTATGGAAGAATCAATTAAAATAATTGGTAAAAGAAAACCTTGCAGAGGAGGTCTTGAGGCTGCGGATAATTTATTAAAATTAGTTTTAGAAATTCGTGGAAAAAAACCTTTTATTCCTAAAGGGGTCTATCGATTTAAAACATTTAAGGAAAAAGAAGAATGGACGCGCAAAATTCTAGCTCGTTAGAATCACGACCACCAACTTTAGATGATTTATTAGAATTATGCCGACAATTAAATAAAAAAAAAGTGAAGTATATTGTTATTGGTGGTATGGCAATAATTCAGCATGGTTTTGTTCGTGCTACTGAAGACATTGATCTTCTAATAGATATCACAGAAGAAAATCATCAATTATTAAGAGAAGCTCTTTTATATCTTCCAGATAAAGCTATAAAAGAAATTAAACCAGGGGATATTAAAAACTATAATGTTATCCGTATTGCTGATGAAATAGTTATTGATTTAATGAAATCAGCTTGTGGAATATTTTATAAAGAAGCATCCAAATCTATTATAATAGTTAAAATCCGAGGAGTAAAAATACCCTTTGCTAGTTTAGAATTATTGTGGAAACTTAAGCAATCCCCCAGAGGAAAAGATGCAATTGACCGTGTGTTTATAAAAGAAAAACTAAAAAAAATTGTAAAAGGATAATGCGGTAGTGGGGACGGTGCGTCACTTTGTAACATTATAATATCAATATATCTAAATAAAATATAATTTTAATAATGTTACAAAGTACGCACCATCCCCATTACGCTAATAAAAATAAAATTTGCCAGTTTCTAAAAATAATTTTAGCTTTATAAGAATCAGGTGGTTTTTCCATAAGTTAAATAAATTTTTTTCTTTTTTAAGGCTTATGCCGTCTTTAGTTCTTTTAACCTTAATTATTTTGTTTTTAATCATTTTTAAAAATGTAGGTTTGATCTTGTTTATAACAATAGTGTCTTTAATTCGAAGCAGTGGAAATTTAAGAATACTCCCTGCAACAACTACATCAGGATTTTCTATTTTATTATATTTAGTAATAGAATCAATAAAAAATTTTGGTTTTTCAGTTAATAGTATAAAACTGATAATTTTGTATAAATTGTCACCTCTTTTAACTCTATAATGGAGAATATCATCATAAACAAATAAATCAGCTTTAATAATTTGTTTGACTGGCTTTGCTTTTTCTATTAAATTTAAATGATATATTTTAGCCCTTCCCCAGTTTCCCAGATTATCCCTTGCCTTTACTTTAAAATATAAATTGGTTTTATTAAGATTATCATATTTTATTTTATTAGATATAGACAATATTTTTAAAGGGAGTCTTTGCTTTTTATTTTTTGTAATATTAAAACTATAACCTATATTTTTTTCTTCTTTTTTTAAGGTACATTTGAAACCTACATTAAAAGTAGTACGTATAGTTTTATTATTTATCTTTTTTATATTTGTTTTTATAGAGCATAAGATGGTTTTAATTTGCGGTCCTGTACTGTCAATACTAAAAGGATAAATAGATGGCATGCTCCAGTTATTATTATAATCAACTGACCTTACAATAAAAAACCATTCTCCATCTTTTACATTTTTAAATTTTATATTAGTTCGTGAAGTCTTAAAAGATTTTTCAGGCTCATAATTTGGGTTTTTAGTAATAATATAGTTATAGCCTTTAATACCAACATTGTCAATAGATGAAAAAATAAACTCAGGATTTTTATCAGCAGAAACAGAGTTAATTATGTGTGTTAGAGATATAATTTTAGGTGGAGCTGGAGGAATATCATCTACTGTAAGTACTACTTTAAAATGTTTAATTTTGCTCCAGTTACCTAAATTATCAACTCCTTTAATATTGAAAAACCATATCCCCTCTTCTAAATTTTTAACAGTGCCGCGGGCTTTTTTAATCATAATTTTTGAGGGTAATTTTGTCTGTATTTTTTTTGATAATTTATAATAAAATCCTGTAACTTTACTGAAATCAAAATATTTAATAATAAATTTAATATTATATTTATTGCGCCTGCCCTGGAAAGGATGAATTTCTACATCAGTAATATCAGGCCCTAATGTATCGATTTTTATTTTATAATGAGCAGTTTCACTCCAGTTATCATGATTATCAATAGCCCTTAAATGGATATAGCTTATCCCACTAATTACATTTTGAAATCCCATGTTGAATTCTTTAGTATTATAGTTAATAATATCAGGAATAGTAGATGGTTTATTATCAAGAGCATAACTATACCCCTTAATCCCTGACACATCCTGAATTTTTTTTGCCCTGATGATTACATTTTTTTTCCGGAGCCACTTATCAGTTGGATGAGTAGGTGAATAAATAACTGGTTTTTTTATTTCTGTATCTTCTTTTTTAAAGTATATTTTAGAATAATTTTTATGTTTTTCTTCCCATACCAGATAAAAAGCATTGCTAAACAAAGTAACATCAGGTTTTCTGGAATGACTTTTTATGTGTGTAAGTTGAATTTCACCTGAGAGTTGTTCTGTTTGAAGGTTGAAAATTCTATAAAATAATTGGCTTTTTCCTTTTCTGAAGTCATACCAGAAAATATAAATATTATTATTTTTAAGAATCGGTTTACTAAAAAAAGAATCAGCAGAAGTATCAGAGATAATTTGAAAAGAATCTTCCATTTTCCAATTGATGTTATCTTTACTTAAGATTTCCCCTTTTCCAATAAAAATATCCCAATCCTTCTGTTTATCGCTTTCCCATATAGTATATATATTTTGAAAATCACGGGATATAATCAGAGATGGTCGTGAATTATTATATTTATTGTCTGTTAATTTTTCAGTTGCTTCCCATGTCTGACCCAGATCATTACTGTAAGAAAAGTAAAGGTTATCATTAATCAACTTTTCTTTTTTTTGAGTTTGCTTGTTTTGCCATATTAGATATATATAATCCCCCCAGAATTTTACATCTGGAAAAAATATCCCACATACTTGAGATGATATTTTTTCAACAATTTTATGACTTTTACTCCAACTGCGGCATTTATCAAAGCTAACTATGTGATAGAGTGTGAAAATTTCATTCAGTTCTCTGTGATAAAATAAATGGATATTTTTTTCCTCATCTATCGCAATTTTCGGCAGACAGGCAAAAGGCTTTATGTCAGATAATTTTTGTTTTGAAATAACTTTACTGTTGGTTAAGTTGTATTTTAAAAGATAAAGGAATCCATCATCTTCTCCCCACGAAATATAAAGAATATTGTTATCCACAGTGCTTGTAATATATTCAAATCTCTTCCCGATTTTATTAACCAGTATTTCAGGATGTGACCAGTGTTTTCCTTTATCATTACTAAATTTCATATAAACAGAAGTCTGGTTTTGTTGTTTTACCAGGTAAGTAACTCCAATAATATTGTTATTAATAAATATATGAGGCCACTCTCCTTTGCTTATAAATTTATCATTATACCATCCCTGTGGATAAGAATATATATTTAAGGGGATAATAAGAAATAGTAAAATGATAATGTATAATTTTTTATCTTGCAAATTTAAGTTTTCGCTCACATTTTTCAATGTTGTTTTTTGCTTTTGAATGATTAGGTTCATATTTTAATACCAATTGCCACTCATTAATAGCTTTTTTATATTTTCCTTTGATGTAAAAAGCAATACCTTTTAAATAATGTTTTTTAACTGTTTTATTTTGTTTATCGGTTTTTGGTTTTTCTTTTTTAGCGAAACTTGTAGAAAATGCTATTTTTCGCTTTACTTTACTGATATTAACCATAGCATTAACTCTGTATGGATTATCAGGGGAAGTATCCTTTAAGACTTTCTCCCATTCGACAATAGCAGCATTTAATTTTTTTTCTTTAAAATATTTCAGTCCTGCATTATAATAATTTTTTAATACTTTCCTTGATAATCTTACAACAGGAGGTTTCTTGAGATATTTTTCAGTTTTTTTTATATATTTTTTAATGTCTTTATATTCAGGATCAATTTTATGTATCATTTTAAATTCTTCAAGAGCATTTTTGTATTTTTTATTATTAAAAAATTTTTTTCCTTCATTATAACGCAGAGAGATAAAATCTCTTGCCCTGTCCTTATCAAGTTTTAAAGCTATAACAGTTGCCATATCTCTTGCTGCTTTATTGAGAGGAAATAGTTTTAATATTTTATCCCACCACTTTAATGATTCAATATAATTTTTCTTATTAAAATAATAATTTGCTTTTCTTTTAATAATTAAAAATAAAGAGTAATATGGAGAGTCCTCACTAATATATTCTGTGCCTTTTTGATATAAGAAATCTTTTGCTTTCTCTATATATTCTATTGCAAAAATATTATCCGGGTCAAGTAATTGAGCCTGTTCCAGCATTGCAATAGACATTTTATATTTTTTTTTATAATAATAAGTAATACCCTGACTTAAATATTTTGAAATTAATTTTTCTTCTTCCTTTTTTTTAATTTTTTCCTGTTCTATAACCTTGTTTTCAATTTTTTCTAAATATTGACTGGCTTTTTTATAGTTTGATATTAAAGTAGTGACATTTTGAAATTCTTTTTTAGCATTGGTATAATCACCTGATTTATAAAGTTTGACTCCGACTGAATAATACTTTTTTGTTTCTTCATTTAAAATTATTTTTTCTTCTTTTTCTTTATTGATTTGTTCAATTTTGTCAATATATTTTATAGCTGTTGGATTGTTTTTATCCATTTTTAGGATATTATTAAAAGTTACCTGGGCTAATTCATATTCTTTATTGGAAAAAGAAGAGATACCTCTTGCTGATATCTGCTCTATTTCTTTATCTAATTTAATATTATTTTTTCTTAATAATGCTTCTTCAATAAGTTCAGATGCAGCGGTATTGTCAGGCTGGATTTTTAATATTTTTTTACATATTAGAATTGCTTTTTCATATTTTTTATTTTCAAGACATTTCCTTGCTGTAAGTAGATTTATTTCTACTATCATGGCATTTCTTATTAATTTTAAAAGTTCTATGGCTTCTCTGTAATTTGGATGGATATCAATGGCTTCCAGACAGACCTCTTCGGCTTTATAAAGATCTAATTTTAAATAAAGTGCATAGGCTTTATTATAATGACCATAAGCAGTTAATACTTTACCATAAGCCTTATTTAACCAGTTGCGCAGGTTGTCAGTAAAGGCTCTATGCTCTATCAAAGGCTGCCATTTTTTAATAGCTTGTCTATAATGCCTTCTTAAATAATGAATTCTACCCTGGGAAATATGAAGTTTAAATTCATCATCTGTTAATTTATCAAGCTTAAGTGATCTTGAAGCTGAAATGACATTTAAGTTAATAAAAAATATTAAGGTTATAATTAAGTATAAAAGTAATGTTTTTTTACATTTTAACAAGATAAGCCTCGCTTTGCTCGTCAGAGGATTCAAGGTCATTCCCTGGTTCGGGTTTTCTCCCCCACTTCGCTGGTTCGGGTTTTACCATAGGCACTTCCGTTGGTCGCATAACCCGAACCATAACTTAAACCAGCCTTTATATTTATTTTAAATTACCTATAAATTCATTATCTCTGGATTTTTTTCTCTGATCTTTTCCTGGAATAATCTCTTTCTGTTCTTTAAGTATTTCTTGCGCTTCTTCAATCCTCTCCAGTGTCTCAGCATGTGCTGGCTCAATGATTAATACTTTTTTCCATTCTATTATTGCATTTTCAAGAGCCCCTTTAATAAAAAATGCTATTCCCCTGTAATAATGATATTCAATCATATTTCGTTTGGAAGGATGAATCCTTCTTCCAAATCGCAGTTCTTTAAAGCGTGTACTTAATGAAAAATTATTAATATGACCCAGTTCTTCATGAGAATTATAACTGTAATTAAATAAAGAAAGAAGAGAACCTATTTGAGTTTGAAATCCAGCTCCAATGGTAAAGCTATTCATATCATATCCTAACTTCATTCCGCCTCTTATATAAAAAATTTTTTTATAATTATATTCTAATCCGAAATTAAATCTGATATCACTATCTATCAGACTACTTAAAGTATATATATTTTTATTAATATCAAACAAAAACGAACAACTTGATATAAAAGGGTAGGAAAGTCCCAGTTTGATTTTTCTGGGAAGAGAATCCTCAGAAGAACTAAATCCAATATTCTGCAGGGCAAAACCAAATTGTAAATTTTTAATATCAAAGGGCTTTTTATAAAGTACAGGAACTTTTTTAATTTTTATAACATCAATTTTATACTGCACTGCAAAGTCAAAACCAAGTGATGAAAATGCTAATAAATCATTATTATCTACTGAATAGCTCTGGCGATTATATTTCATATTAATACCGAGTTTCATATTATCAAAATATTTGTAACCAAATCCAAGGGAAAATACATAATTACCTATATTAATATCACCGGAATTTTCTCCCCAGTCATTTTTATTGGCAAATGATGGGATATTTAAAAATTTAATACTTGTAACTGCAACACCTTTTTTTATAACAGGCATGCCAAAAGCTCCATAAAAAATCGAGGTATCCTCAAGCCAGTCATAATATGCAAAAACAAATTGATTTTCGTTCAGATCAGCAATACCTGCAATATTAGCTTCATAGCCCACTAAATCTGAAACATAACCGCAATAAGCACCGCCAAGTGCATTAACACGGGAATCAACTTCAATTTCCATAAGCTTTCCAGTAGAAGTTCCAATATAATCACTATGTTTTGCATGCAGATTACATCCAAGCCCAATAACAAGTAAAACACATAAAATAATTAATTTATAACTAAACTTCATTTTTTTATGCACACCTGTTATAACTTTATATAGTAATTTTATTAAAATTCAGTACATTCTATAAGTAATATTATTAATTTCGGCGTTTTTTATGTGTTTTTTCCATTTTTTTATTATAAAAACACATAATATAATTATTTTAATAATATGCCCATAATAGCATATTGTATCGCACTTTTGTATTTTTTCAAGGTGATTTTTATATTATTTTATACGATGTGATATTATCAGAATTTTTCCATTTTAATTCAATATTATTATCTATTGCTCCAAGGTAAGTCTTAATGTTAGTAACATTTTTTCTTATGTTTTGTAAGAATTTTTAAGTGACCATAGAAAAAATAATTGACTTTATAATAAATTTGATAAACAGGGTACTGTCTGGGGGTATCCAGAAGAAATTGAACTTGATATTATTATTAAAAATGGCAAAAAAATAATATTGGAAATTTCATCATCAGTAAATTCTTCAGATGTTTATCAATTTGAAAGAAAAGTAAAATTCTATATTGAAAAAGAGAAAACTTTAATTGATAGAAAAATAATAATATCACCTTATGTAATAGAAAAAGCATTAAATATTGCAAAAAAAATAAATATAGAAATATATTCATCAACAAATGAACTTAATAAAATTTAAATTCATTTTATTTATCAAATTTTTTCTCCCTTTAAAAGTAATCGGTTAGTTGTTATTTTCAGAACCTATTGCAACTAATAATGCTTTATTTAATTCTTTTATTTTTTCAACTGATAAGGAGTTAATAAAATTTGTAAGTTTTTTTTTAGGAATACTGATTAATTCATCACAATGTATAGCACTTTCATGTTTCAATCCATCATTGTAATATTTTAGAAAATCTAAAATATTACGTCAATTTCTTTTAAAATGTAATCAGATAATGTTACAGATGTCTTGACTTTCATACTACTAATGTACTACCTTTTTATTAAAAAGTCAATGAAAAAAAATATCAATAAGTAATGGGTCAGTCTTTGGATGATGAGATTGTTTTCCTGTTTACACAGGGACAGCTAAAGTTCATCGCAATGACAATTACCATGGAATTTTGAGAAGTTACGATAATTTAATTTTTTATATGATGTCCGTAATCAGACTGTGTCATAATCAAGGATTATGACACAGTCTGAATGGCGGGATAAAAAGAATTGATGCTTTTCCTGGCTAAAAATTGGTTATTTTATAATATCCCCTTCCCAAAGTATATTTAAAAAATTTTTCCAGGGAAGTAATAAAATATTATTTACTTTTCTTCGATATTTTTCATTAGTTACAACTATTGCCAAACGTGGTTTATAATCTAAACAAAATTGTTCAATACTTTTTAAATCTCTTTTATCAACTCGGCTTTTACTTTTAACTTCAATGGCAATTAATCCATCCTCTAAAATAAAATCTACCTCATGCCCGGTTTTTGTTCTCCAATATTTTATTTTATAATCCAGTTCAGTATATTTCCGATGGGCAAGTAATTCCATTAATATAAAATGCTCAAAAGCATTTCCAAATTCTGATCCTTTTTCTTCAATGATAAAACGTTTTTGAATACTTCCTGCAACTCCAACATCAAATAAGTAAAACTTAGGCATTTTATTTATAATTTGTCTATTTGGGTGTAAGGTGAAAGGCTCAATGAATATACCTATTAATGTATCTATCAAGATTTGAAAATATTCGCGAATAGTTTTCGAATCAACTCCTGTATCACGGGCAATATTGGAATAATTTATTAATTGTCCATGAGAATATCTTATAACATCAAAAAATCGTGAAAATGCAGGAATATTTCGAATCAACCCTTCAGCAAATATTTCTTCTTTTAAATAATCCTGAACATAAGCTTTTAATGAGCGTTTACTATCTTGTTCAATATAATGAGAAGGAATCAATCCATTATTTAATGTTTTAAGAAGTTCTAAATTTTTTACTTCACGTGAAATTAAAGGAAACATTTCAAATCGCCATGCCCGTCCACCTAATAAATTGGCTTTTCCTCTTTTCAACTTCCGGGCACTTGATCCACATAAAATAAATGAAAGTCCTTTATTCTCTATAAGCCAGTGTACTTCCTCTAAAACAGATGGGACTTTCTGTACTTCATCAATAATAATAGGACTGGTTAATAGTGATTTATTTTCAGCTAAAATCAATTCTCTTAAATAAGCAGGTCTTTTTAATAATTCAAAATATAGATCTGTATTTAAAAAATCATAATATAAATTATTTGGAAAGTATTTTTTTAAATATGTGGATTTGCCGGTCTTTCGAGGACCCCAAAGAAAAGCTGATTTTCCTTTGGGTAGATTTATTTTTAATATCCTTTTAAACATTATTTTTACCATTTATATACATTACTCCTAAAAAGTATTACTTTTTAGGAGTAATGTCAAGTACTTTCTGCATAATAAAAAAATATTAGTAAGTAAGGAGTCAGTCTTTAGATGTATGTCATTACGAGATAATTTAATTTTTTACTTGAAATCCTTTTTATATTGATTAAATTTACTCAATATATTGAGTAAATTATATTAAGACAACGCAGAAATTTTAAAGACCTGATAACTAATTTAAGACGTCAAGCACTTTTTTAAAAAATTGTTATTGAAATTTTATGAGTTTAAATCTATAACTTACTCTGGAATTTTTCAATGGCCCTCTTTATATCAATCCACAGGGACTCAATATTATTTATTAATGAATTCATCAACTCCAATCTTAGCTTAAATCCATATCCACTAATGAATAAATGTCTAAATCCTCTATAAGGATTCAGTCTATCTACTATATTTTTATTTAAAATAGGGTTTTTCCCTTGAGGTGGACTATAAGACAAATCAAGAAGTTCTTTATGCCAACTGTTTCCTTTAGGCATAGTTTGATAATATTCTTTACTTATTCGTTTAACAATGTTCTCTACTCCTACATAAAAATTCATTAAAAATGTTCCTATTGCTGCTTTTTGAGAACTATCTATTTTATCAGGATTTAAATTATTTTTAAGAGAGGACAAATCTTCTAAAACTTGTTCTATTGCCTTTATTTCATCTAATATATCTGCTTTTAATTGCTCAAGCTTTTTTTCCATATAGTAATCTTCCTCTTTTTATGATACATTTAGCAAAATGTTTTCTTGTATCTTCTAATGGAATTAGATCTATTTCATTATCTACAACACCTAAAATTTTACCGTACATTTCAAAAAATTTTTCTGGTTTGATTCCTTTTACTGCTATATCAATATCTTGTGCTGATTCAACTTCCTCAAGACAGGAACCGAATAAGAACACTTTTTCTGCACCAAACTCTTTACTAATGCGGATGATTTTAGCTAAAGCTTTTTTAAAGATTTCTTTTTTCATGTACTTAACTACCTTATTTATTAAACTGCTATTAAAATTTTAAATAACAAATCAGGCTTCGGTAATCATATATATTAATGGGTATGTTGGAGAGTTTTTTTTATTTCAGAAAGACGCTTATCAAAATATATTATTAGGTTTTTACGAAATATTCTTAACAAGCTGCCTAATAATAAAATAAATCCACCCATTATTAATAAAATTGCACTTATGATTTTTATATCCATAGTATAATATATTAATTAAATAATTTGAATTGTCAAATAATTTTTTACTTGACTTTTTTGAAAAATGTGGTATTATATAAGTATGATGTTTACGCAAACATTATAACAGGATATATTACGGGATGGATTTAATAAAATTGATTTTTTATTGTAGTTGAAATATGATAGATTATAATCCATCGGAAAAAAAATAAATTTTCTGATGAATTATAAAAAAGAATTGTTAATATAAGGAATGAGGAGAAATATTTAATGAAAAAAGCAGTTATTCAATATGACAGTCATAGTCTGATTTTAAATGGAAAAAGAGAAATATTGATAGGTGGAGAATTTCATTATTTCAGGACACCATCTGCTTTATGGGATGACAGGTTAAAAAAAATAAAACAAGCTGGATGTAATCTTGTTACAACATATATTCCATGGAATTTTCATGAAGAAAAACAAGGAAAGCTTACCTGGGATGGTGATCGTGATTTACCAAAATTTTTAGAATTGTGTAAAAAATACAACCTGTATGTTATTATTAAGCCAGGGCCATATATTTGTGCTGAATGGGATTTCGGTGGATTTCCTCACTGGCTTTTAGAAAAAGATATCCCTTTAAGATTACCTGATAAAGAATATCTTGAAATTGTAAAAAAGTGGTATCAGGAAGTTGCAGGGATTATAAAACCTTTTTTATTTACTAATGGTGGAAATATCGTATTAATTCAAGTGGAGAATGAATATGACCATTTGATTGATTTTAGTGACCTTGTTGAAAATAAAGAAGTTGGTAAGCAGTATCTTTTAAAATTACTGCAATTTGTCAGGGATGCCGGGATTGATATTCCTGCTTTTACAAATGAAGGAAGCTGTATCCTGGGGACAGAGATTATTAATACACATACTTACTATCCTAATATTCCATGGATATGGATGTGGGAGTTTAATGATTTTGACAGGAAGATAGAGATAAGCCGAAAAGTACAGACAGATAAACCATTAATGATTTTAGAGCTGGAAGCAGGATGGTTTGCCCAGTTTGGGAAACCATTATATAATGTTGAGACAGAACTGACAGATGCCATTACTAAAACTGTATTAACTTATGGAGCGTCTGTGCTTAATTATTATATGCTTGCTGGGGGGACTTCTTTTCCATATTGGTCTGCTAAGGGGGATTATGGTGGAATTGGTATTTGTACTACATTTGATTTTGGTGCTTCGCCTATACGGGAGTGGGGTGAAATCCATGAGAAATATCATCACTTGAGGAATTTTGCTTATCTTTTAAAATCATTTCCGGAAATCATCACAGAAGGTGAAACTACTTATGATAATGTGGATTTTGCAAAGGGTGGTGAAGATATTTTAAGATTGTTTAAGAATAAGGCAGTAACCTGTCATTCTTTTAAAGACAGCTATGAAAACATAAAAATATTATACAGGAAGCATCCAAAATATGGGATGATCCTGATAAGAAATTTAGAGGCAGAAGAAAAGAAAGTTAAAATATCTTATGATTCAAATTTAATAAAACAAACAATACAATTTCCGAATGAGGATTTAACATTAATTCCTCGTTCATCATTTTTATTGCCTGTTGATTTTTATATTCATGATGATATTCATATTCTTTATTCAACATCTGAAATATTATTAAAGAAAAAAATTAATGGAATACAATATATTTTTTTAAAAGGGAATGAAAAAATAAAAGGAGAAATGGCTATACAGTCTAACAGCCCCATTGAAATATTAAAAGGAGAAATCAAGCATGAAAAATATTTAAAAAATTCGCACAAACTTTTGTACAGTCATTCAGATGTAAATATTTTTGAAATCAATCAAATTCATTTTGTTATTTTACCGGAAAAAGAAGCTAATAAAATATGGGTGGATGATGATTTTATTCTGCTGAGTGACTTTTATCATTTAAAACAATGGGAGAAAAAAGATGAAGAAACATATCTTAATTTTCAGATAATGAATAATAAACATGTCCAGAAATTAATATTATGGAGTATGAAAGAGATTAAAAAAATTGAAATTGAAGGAGAAGAAATTCCTTTAAAAAAAGATCAGCAAGGGCAAACAGAATTAAATTATACTTTTCAGGAGGAGTCACTAAATCAGGCAAAATGGGAAAATGATTGGCGTTATTATTCAGATACAGAAGAAAAAATGATTGATTTTAATGATAGCCATTGGAAAGTGATTGATAAAGATACTCCTTTAGAAAAAGCAAAATTATTCACTCATGGTTATTACTGGTACAGAAATGAGTTTGTAGTGCCAGAGGATTGTGATGAAGTTACATTAAAATTGCAGACAAATGAGATGGACAGGTTAACAGTTTACATTAATGGAAAATTCAAATGGATTGGTATTGGCTCACCTGATTTAGACATTACTGAAGAGATTCAGCCTGGCAGGAATATAGTAGCAATCAGCTATGAAAATGCCTTTCATACAAAAGCACATCCTCATGAAGGTCCTATTAAAAAATTAAGTGGATTATATTATCCAGTTACAGTAATGTATAAAAGTAAAAACAAACATAACCAGTATGTGTTTAAAGAATGGAAAGTAAAACAAGGGCTTGGCGGTGTTAATAAAGAATATTATTCAGAGAAATTTAATGACAGGGGATGGATTAGGACATCACAGGCTGATAAATATATTTTTGAAGAAGAAGTAGGTAATATAATATGGCTAAGGCGTAACTTTACATTAAAAAAGGAAGCAAAATGGGATACCCCGTTATATGTGAATATAAAAGAGTGTTTTGACAGGTGCTTGATTTATATAAATGGATTTTTAGTTGGAAAATATGAAGAAGTAGGACCACAGCATAAATTTTATATTCCTGAAAATTTATTAAAAGAAAGAAATTTATTAACCTTTGTAATAGAAGGACCTGGTATTCATCCTGTTAAGGGATTTGGGTTTGTTCCCCCAAAATTGGTTGAACCAGAGTTGGGTTTTTATTATGAAGCAAAAGATATAGAGGTAAAAGTTAAATTTTAAAATGATACAGCAGGGACAGGTTTTAAACCTGTCCCTGTCATAAACCAGTGGAGGTATAATATATGGCATCTTATAAAAATAATAGAAATTATATAAAAGTTTTATTAATACACATTTTTATTGTATGCATTGGGTTTATTTTTATTTTTTCAAATTCAGTTTATTCTGAAGACAGTGTGATTGAATTTTATGAAGCTGTGGTTTTTACAATGGCAAAAACACGGTTTAGCTGCAATACTAATTTTCCAAATAAAGCCAATGAAATTTTTCAGCAGCTTGAATTAAAAATGAGAGTTAACTTAAGTGAAAAGCTGTTTATTTATACTTTATTTAAATCAGAATATTCTCAATTTCACTGGAAGCGGGATGACAGGCAGTTTTTTATTAATTCCCTTGGGGCAGCGTATAAAAGTAAAGCTAATATAAATATAAAATTAGGAAGCCTTTATTTAAATTATTCACCTTATTTATTAAAAAATTATCCATGGGAAGGAGATATTTTTAGAGGATTGGAATTTTCTTTCGAGTATTCCGGTTTTTCTCTTCAAACTTTTATAGCAAATAATGGTGTAAATCCAGAGGAATCAGGTCTTTTTGATGCTGTTCCTACTATTGATGTTAATATAGACAGGGATTATTCTACTATTGATATGGGTTATACCAGTGCTATAGAACAAAAAATAAGACCAACATGGTGGTATGGAGGAAAAATAGATTATAAAATGCCTGAAAATGATATTTTTTCTTTTAACAGTTCAGCTATGTTTTTAAATGAGGAGTTACAATATACTTCACTGAAGGATTTATACAGTCAGGTTTTTCAGAATAGATATGTATTAGGAGAATTAAATCTGGATTTTTTTCAATATCTTAAATGTAACGGTATCTATGGTGTTTCTTTTTCTAAGATTAAAAACTATACTATTCAGACAAATTTTTTTGACATTGATAAACATTTATTTACTAAAAAATCAGATTCACATTCACAGCCAGTTGTCTGGAATGCAGGAATTAAAATCCCCAGTATAGCAGGGGAATATGTTGGAATTTTTCAGACAGTTATTGAACTTAATTATAATAAACTGGATGAAAAATATGCTCCTGTTTACCTGGATAACAAATATCAGATAAGAAGAAGTTTTAATTCGGAAGATAATTCTTACAGTGGACGGGAAGGGTATTTTGGTATAGTCAGACAATATTTTTTAAAAAAAACAAGTATAGGATATGGATATAAAGAGCATAAATTTAAATTTAATGAAATTGTACCTTTTCTTAAAAATGGAACAGTAGTAGAACATCAAGTAAGATTAGAAGAAACTTATTTAAAGCAATTTCAGATAAAAATTATTTATCAATTTCAAAAAGCAAAAAAAGGGACATTTTCTGGCGGTGTAAAAAAAATAAATGCTTTTTATATTGCAGCAAAAAGTGAACTATTTGAACATATTAGCCTTGAAATAGAATATGCCAATAATTTAGATTATTACAAGGATTTTGATCAGTTTGCAGTTAAACTTCTTATATGGGGTTTTTAACAATTATGAAGATAGAAAGTCATAGAAAATTACAGTTGTTTTCTTTAATTTTTGTAACTTGTTTGTTTTTATTAATAGTACAGAAGAGTTATGGTGTAACTTTTGAGAAAGCGAAGTTTGAACAGGATGTCAGATATTTTAAAAATGAACCTTTGGAACTTTATGGTGAATTCAGGATGTTTCTCAATGGTACAGTAGCTCGTTACATAGATTTAAAAGCAGCCTTAGGGTCATCTTATAAAAAACTAAATGAAGATTATAATACAAGTACTTTAATCTGGGCAATGGAAATAGAATATTCTCCTTTAAAGGGTTTAAGCATGGGAATAGGGCATAAAAAGATTAATTATTCTCCTTATGTTTTTCATTCTGAAACCTGGCAGGATAATTTCCTGCAGGGATTATTTTTTCATATAAAGGAATCAGAATATGTGCAAATAGATGCTTTTATTGCCATGCATGCAGAAGATGATACAAAATTATGTTTTAATGATAATATTACAAATAAAATTTTAACCCCACAGCTTCCTGAAAATGTTCAATTAAATCTTGGTGCAATTGCTGAGCAGAATTTCGATGGAGTATGGCAGGAGCATCCAGCTATCTGGGGCGGGGGATGTTTATATCTTTCTCCTTTTGATGGGATTTATTTTAAAGAAATATATGTACATGAAAATTACCAGGTTGACAAATGGGGAGAAGGGTATTTGAATTATAATAATGATATTTATTTATCAAGTTTAGAGCTTAAACCTATTCACTGGTTTAAGATTGATTTACTTTATTCGATTATGAGTAAAAATATTCATATTTATAAAGGTGCATGGAATTTATATGGCAAAGGACAGAATGGTATGATTTTAGATTTTTCCGAGAGGCAAAAGCCAAAAGCAAGGGAGATTGCAGTGTGTTTTCAGTCTCCGGATGAAGAAGCACAAGCAGGTGCACAGTTTAAATTAAGTGTAATATACAGAGATATAGATATTGATTATAATCCCCTTCATATGAATAATGGTTTATTTGATGAGGGAAGGGGAGAAGATGAATTAAATGATATTTTTTCAGGAGAAAAAGGATTTGTTATTAAATTTAATAAATCATTTTCTTCAAAAATTGATGTTTATGTTGAAAAACTTCAGCTTGAGGAAGGAATTATTTATAATAATAAAATTGATGACACAAGAAATGAATATAGAGGAGGCATTTGCGGTCAACAAATAATGGATATTTTTAAATTCAGCTTAATTTATAGAACAATTAAGTTTGATCATACTGAATTTAAAGGCGGGCAAACAAAGTTAAATGGATGGCTGCTTTGCCTTGGTGCAGTTATTTCAAAATATTTTTCAATGGAATTTTCATTTATAGAACACAGGTACTGGATTACACATAATAATGAGTTTTTAGGAAAGTTAATATTTCAATTTTAAGAAAGAATTAGCCACGAATAAACACGAATGAACACTAATTTTAATTATTTTATATTTAATTCGTATTTATTCGTGTGAATTCGTGGCTAAATAAATTTATATAAAGGAAGGATAAGAGAAGAAAGAATTCGTGGCTAAAATTAAGGGTTGAATATGAAAAAATTATATATAATTTTATTACTATGTTTTTTTTTATCAATAAATGAACTTAATTCAGCAGTAGATCATGCAACTATTAATCATTCTATTGTAACAGTGGATTTTTCTAAAATTCAGGGCCATTCTATTACTGTTGATGCTTCTAATTCTGATTGGAAAGGGAAATTACCAACAGCATATAATTCAGAAGTTTATTCTTCCAATGAATATATCTGGTATGATGCTCCTTATGATGATACAGGAGATGGCGATTATATTTATCCATTAACAAATGAGATTTTTACTCCACAGAGTGCTGATATAAAAGAGTTCCGTGTAACCTATAGTAATGAATACATTTATTTATATATAGAAACTTATGGAATAATTGGTATAGATTGGGCACCTTCTATGATTATTGCTATAGATACAGGAACACCTGATAAAGGGATGAAAACTTTTATTGAAGGAGATGGAAATAATCCTGACCTTGGTCCTTCAGTAGAGCTTGGTTGTGACCGTATTCTTTTTGATTATTTGATTTATGCATATAAAACTTGTGAATGCCGGCTGTGGAATGCAGATGGAGAACAAATAGGAAGTAAGGGCTTTGCCGGGGCTTTGAATAATATTTTATTTCAGTCACCAGAATGGAACCAATATGAAATAGCCATTCCCCAGACTCTTATAGGCAATCCTACAAATGCAGTTTGGCATTTTATTGTAGGAGCAGGTCATCATGAAGGATATGAAGGAAGAGATATTATGAGAGAGATTTATCCACCTCATGAAAAAGACCCATGGCATGGTGGTGGTGGTGATTTACCCAGAAAAGATGAGCTTGGTCCTGACCCTGATGTTTATGATTTAATAGGAGCCAGCCAGAAATTGCAGGAAGATGATTTAGGAAATTATCAGAAAATAAGTTTTAATGCATCAACTGAAAAAGGTGAGAGTATTAATTTTCAGCTATCACCTAATCCTTATTGTTTTAATAAATATAATTTAATGATTTCTTTTTCACTTAAGATTAAGAGTTATGTAACTTTAAAAATTTTAGATTTTAATGGAAAAAAGATAGATGTAATTTTTAATAAAAAACTGTATGGAGAAGAAAAAGTTTTAACCTTTCATGAAATTGAATATAATATGGCTAAAGAGAGCAGCAATAAAATAAAAAAAGGTCTTTATTTTATCCAGGGTATTTTTGAAAGTGAATATGGGAAGAAAGTAGTTAATAAAATGATAAGGATTTATTAAGATGATTATTCAACCGTATATGAAGGAGAAAAGAACAAAGAATCAGCCACGAATTTACACGAATAATCACGAAAAAAATTTATATATAAAGGAAGGAGAAAAGAAGAAAGAATTAGCCACGAATAAACACGAATAAATATGAATTAAATATAAAATAATTAAAATTAGTGTGAATTCGTGTTAATTCGTGGCTAAAATATTAATAAGGTAGAATCATGATAAAAAATGTGTTTTTGATAATTATTAGTTTGCTTGTTTTAGCTAATCATTTAATGGCTTTTCATAATGGATTTCCAGTTGGAACACGGTCTGCTGCTTTAATGAATGCCTATATTGCATTATCAGATGATTCTGAAGCCATGCTTATTAATCCTGCTGGACTGGGAGCGATAAAAGATATTCATCTTTATGTTTCCAGCTATCAATGGCATGAAATGTTTGTTTTTCATACTTTATTATCTGTGATATGTCCCTTACCAAAAAACTGGGGTAGTATGGGTGTTCTTTGGAGAGGATTAAATAATTCAAGGGAGATAGGGTTTGAAGATAGAGAAGATTGGATGGCTGTAGCTTATGGTAATCATATTAAGGATTTTTATTTTGGATTAAATTTTAAATATCAATGGCTTTATAGTGATTCAGATATTGTATTGTTAAAAGAAAAAAAAGGAAGTATGGATATTGGGATTTTATATTTTATTAAAAAAAACATTAAAATAGGATTAGTATGTCAAAATACTGTATTTGATAAATTTTCAGGAATGGAAGTTGAGGCAATAGAAAGATCTTATAAAATTGGATTTTCTTTTGGATTACATAAAAATTTAGTTTTTATTTCAGAAGGCGAAATAACAGATGAAGAATTGTTTGGTAGAGTAGGGGCAGAATGGAGCATAGGTGATTATTTAAAATTAAGAGGCGGAGTTAATGAAGAGATGCAGTTTTCATTTGGTGCCTGCATAATATTAAAGACACTTGAATTTGGTTATGCTTATCAATCATCTGTTAATGATTTATTATCAACGCATTTTGTTTCTTTATCTTATAGGATAGAGGTACCCTTTAGTTTATAGTTCGTAGTTTATAGTTTAAAAATTAACTAAGAACTACAAACTATAAACTATAAACTAAATTAAGGAGATTTGAAATGTATAAATTATTAAATAAGGTTATTTTAATATTTGCTATAATATTTATACTGACAAATAATATATTTTCTATTGGGGCGGAATCAACTTTTAAATTAAAGAAAATAAATAATGAATATGTTCCTTTCCAGGGGGATATTCCTTATGCCCAGTTTGAATATGATGATAAAGATGTCATTACATTAAATGGAAAATGGAAAACCCAGCGTATAAAACTTAATCATAAATTAAGTTTAAAGAAAAGGGACAAAGTTGTTATAAAAGCATTGGAAAAAGAGAGCAGGGGAAGATATAAGACTTCTTATAATGATAAGAAATGGAAAAAAGAGACCATACCTCATGTAAATAACCCTTTTCCAGATAGATATCAGGATGGTATGTGGTATAGAAAAGAAGCTGTTATCCCTAAAAAATATAAAAACAAGAATCTAAGGATATTTTTCCATGGTGCAAATTATACAACAGATGTCTGGATAAATGGAAAGTATGCAGGATTTCATGAAGGGGGATATACTCCATTTGCTTTTGATATAACAAAATATGTTAAATTTGGTAAAAAGAACACTATTAGTGTCAGGGTAGATAATATCCCATGGTTAATAGATAACAAACAAGATGAAATCACAAATGAACATGACATTGTTCCATATAAGACCATGGATTGGTGGAATTATGGCGGAATAAACAGGGATGTATATATAAAAGTATCTGAAAAAACACACATTGTAAGAGTAAACATAAAGACAGAAGTGATTAAAAAAAATGGTACTCAGTTAAAAGTAGGTATTGTGTTAAATAATACAGACAAGAAAGAGAAAAAAGTAAAAGTAAGGATAAAAGTATATGAAGCAGAAATAACAGAAAAAAATATATTAAATCCTGATGCAAAAAGTATTATTAATTATAAAAAAGAAATAGCTATTACTGCTCATTCTAAAGCTGTTATAAATTTAAATTCTAAATCTGTAGATATACTATTTATTAATTCTGTTTTATCAGATATAAAAATATGGAGTTCTAAAAAACCAAATTTATATGTAATGAATGTGATTTTACAATATAATAATAAAGTTTTAGAGAATTACTATACCCAGTTTGGTATAAGAGATATAAAAATAGATAAAAAAAATACAAGTATAAAATTAAATAACAAGGAAATCTTTTTAAAAGGAATTGCCAGGCATGAGGATTACCTGAAAACCGGAAGGGCACTAAGTTTTAAAGATATAAAAAAAGTATATAATGATTTAAAAATTATAAAAGATGCTAATGCAAATTTTATCAGAACTGCTCATTATCCAAATCATACTATGACTTATATTTTAGCGGATAGAATGGGTCTTTGTGTTATGGAAGAGATACCGGTTATGTGGTTTGATGGAGCTGAGTTTGATTTGCAAAGAAAGGGGAGAGGTATAGCAAGAGGCATGTGGCTGGAGATGATATATAGAGATTATAACAGACCATCCATACTTTTCTGGTCTGCCTGTAATGAAGGCGGAGATCAAAAACAAAGAGGAGAATATATTGCTGATGTATATAAGATTGCTTATGAAATAGATGGAAGCAGGCTGGTAGGACAGTCTGCTTTTGGCATTGATACCAGGGATAAAACACATCATAATTGTGATTTTATAGGAATTACTTCTTATAGCGGAGTGTTTTATAATAATTCCTGTTATTATGACACAAAAAAAGATTTAGCAAAATATAATAATTTTATACCTGAAAAACCAATTATTGCAACAGAAATAGGCATCTGGTCTGAAACAGAATGGGGTAATATAGAAAGACAGAAAGAAGTAGCAAGTGAAACTATTAAAGCTTTTAAAGAAAGTAAATATGGCTGGGGTGTCATCTGGTGGTGTGCTTTTGATTGGTTTACCATGCAGAATGTACCATACCAGACAATGGGACTGGTAACAGATGACAGGAAATTATTTAAACCAGTTTATTTTGAACTTCAGAGAAGTTATGGTGAAATTTCTGCTGAAAGCTTAGTAATTAAATTTCCTCTTCAAAATGATATTGTAAAAGGGGAATTAGTATTAAAATTAGAAATTGACCCTGAATTTAAAGTTAAAGCAAAAGCTTATAAAATGAATAATGAATCTTATAAATTAATAAAAAATAATACTGTAAACATTGATACTTTAAAATATAATGATGGAGAAAAAGTTATTACAGTAAGAGCAGAAAATGATAAAGGAAAAGTTGCAGCAGCACAGGTAAAAGTTTATTTTGATAATTATGATGATCCGCCGGAAGTAAAAATTATGAATCCTTCTAAATTTGCTGTAAATACTTATGATTTAAGAATAATTGCTAAAGATGATAGAGAAGGGTTACAGGTATTTTATAGATTAGATAATGGGAAAAAGATACAATTGCCGCTTTTAAATAAAAAGAAAAATGTGTATAGAAAATTAATTGATGTAAGCTCTTTTAAAAACAGTTCTTCACATAATGTAGAGATTTTTTTAATTGATAAAGCAGGGAATGTTGTTAATAAGAAGTTGAAATTTAAAATAAAAAGAAAGAAACAAATTTTTGTTAAGCTTCCTTTTAATTTAGACAGGATTTCTTATAATACAAATAAAAAAGATGCTTTTGAATGGTCTTTTCCTGGTGAAGAATTACCCAAAGGCAAGAATTTTGAATATAGTGCTGATGATTCAGGTGTTCAGTTTTATTTAGGAAATAAAGAAGATAAAATGAATAATGTTTTAGTATGTAAAAGGCAGAATTTAAAAGGAGTTAAAGGGAAATATGGAAAAATTCATGTATTTGGCTATAGTTATTGGGGTAATCAAAAAAATGAGTGTATATTAGAATATAAGGATGGCAGTATAGATAAAGAGATATTATTATTAAGTGAATGGAATAATGCTATACCTGGATTTAATAATGAAATTGCATGGTATTGCAGTCAGCATCATGAACATACTGGCGGGGAAGGAGAACCTGATATAGCTTTTTATCATACTGTTTTAAAATGTGATAAAAGTAAAACATTGACTAATATTATTTTACCAGATGACAATCATAAGCATATAATTGGTATTACATTAGAATGAATTTAGTTTATAGATTATAGTTTATAGTTCATAGTTTATAGTTCATAGTTTATAGTTCATTTTTAAACTAAAAACTAAGAACTAAAAACTATAAACTAATTACATATAATGAAAAAGGAAGTGATGGATATGAAAAAAAATTATAAGTATATAATTATATTAATTATGTTCACGCAAACAGTTTTACTTAATATAGGTTTTACCCAGACAAATAAATGGATTTATGAAGAACGAAATAAGAATGGTGTATGGGATAGAAGTTTGAGTTCTGGAAGTGGTTTTTCATATATAGATACATTTTTAGGTAATCCTCCTGTATCAACAAATTTTTATTATAGTGATGCTTGCAGCTTAAAGTTTCATTTTCATCATCCTGGTATAGGGGCATGTTTATGTGGAATTACTACTTCTACAGACAGAACAGGTATAGAAGCTACTAATAGTAATGATGCAAATAAAGGAAAGGATATAAGTAATACAGATACAATTGACTTCTGGGTAAAAGCATCCAATGCATCAGAAAATAATACAATGAAAATTCATCTCTGGGATACTAATAATAAAGTTACTGATAGAGTAATATTAAAAGATTATGTTATTTTAGATCATACTTCATGGACACATGTAACTATTCCTTTAGATGATTTTGTCTGGTTTAGTGGAACAGATAAGACAATAATAAAATATGTTACTTTTTCTTTGGAAGCAAATGATCCAAATGGAGATTGGATATTGTATGTAGATGATTTTAAGTTTGTAAATGAAAATCGTATTTCTAATCCAAAGTATAAGTTTGTATATGAGAATAGACCTGCCTCTGATAGCAGATGGGAATATACCTGGATTTGGGAAGGTAATGGCTCAACTATTGAAGACATAGGCGGTAATTTAATTACAAGCAGCAGTGAAAAATATAAAGGATATACTTCTTTGAAATTCCATATAAACCAGGCATCTGGCGGCTGGGCTGGAGCTGCTTTTTCTGGTGATAGCAAAGGTGATGGAATAGAACCTAATGGCTGGGGAGATATTAATGCTGATAAAGATATATCTTCTTATAAGGCTTTAAGTTTCTGGATTAAGGGAAGTAATAATACACTTGGCAGATTTCAGTTTCAGGATACAGATGATGATGACAGTGCAAAGATAGAATTAACAGACCATGTATGGGTAACAAATAAATGGCAGAAAGTTGTTATACCCATTACTAATCTTGATTGGCAAAATTGCGATAATTTTAAAATAAAAGTTTTAAAATTTATGACTGATTCTGACCATCCAGCAGGTGAATTTACTTGTTTTATTGATAACCTTGAGTTTGTTACTGTGATTGATCCACCAACCACAGTACCTCCAAAAGTTCCTGATGTGAATGCTGTCTCTATTGGGAATAATAAGATAAAGATAAGTTGGAAAAATGTTCCTATAGAAAATGGATATAAACTATATAGAAATACAGTAAATATTTTTCCAGGTGAGGGAGGAAGAATTACAACTTTAGGAGATGAAGTAACGAGCTTTATAAATGAAGGTTTAACTGATGGTATAACTTATTATTACTGGGTAAGAGCAGTAAATAGTGTTGGTGATTCTATGGTATCAGATTATGCTTCTGCTGAAAGTGACAGTGATGTTAAATGGATATATGAAGAAAGTAATAATAACAATGATCAATGGGAATTTGTTTCCCGATGGGATGATGGTACTGATATAATAGAAAATATTGCAGGTAATATACCTGTATCTTCTATTAATTATGAGGGTTCAGATAGTTTAAAGTTTCATTTTACACATACACTGGGTCATTACTGTGGATGTGGAATTTCAAGCTCTACAAATGGATTAGGAGAAGAACCTGTTGACTGGGCAGATGCTACTAATAAGGGAAGGGATATTAACAACACAGATGCTATGGAGTTTTATGTTAAGGCATCTAATGCATCAGGATTAAATACCGTAGGTATAAAAATTGTTGATAAAAGTAAAAGAGAAACAGATAAAATTTTATTAAAAGATTATATTAATTTAAATCATACATTATGGACACAGATACAAATACCATTAGATGATATTAGCTGGAAAGGCGGAATAGATAAGACAAAGATAATAAGAGTAGATTTTCAAATGGAACAGTATGATCCTTCAGGAGACTTTACATTATATATTGACAATTTTAAATTTGTAAATGCAGGGTTAACTGCTGACCCAAAATTTAAAGTTGTTTATGAAGATAGTGGTATTGTAGATATGGTATGGGATCATAGTGGAGCTGCTACAAATACTGATGGTGGTCTTTCCATAGAAACAGCAGGTGCCTGGGATAATTTACCTATTAGTACTAATGAAAAATATAAAGGGAATACTTCACTGAAAATTCATGTTAAAAAGACAAATTCTGATGGCTGGGGATATATGAGGATTTCCTGTAATTCTAATGGACATGGCACACCTCCATCTTCAGATGCTGATTCTAAAGCTCCTAAAGATATATCATCATATTCTGCTTTAAATTTTTGGATAAAAGGTGATACAAATACTATTGGCAGGCTGGAATTGACTGATAAAAGTTCCAATAGTACTGCTAAAATTGAAATTACAGACCATGTTTGGGTTACAAATAAATGGCAGAAAGTTGTAATACCATTTGATGATATAGGTTGGCAGAGTTTTGACAAAACAAGATTAAAAGAAATGAAATTTGTCATAGAGAGTGACCATCCGAAAGGAGAATTTACCTGTTATATTGATAATATGGCTTTTGTAAGTGTAGTAGAAGAACCGATTGTTACGCCCCCAAAAGTTCCTGAAATTAGTGCTGCATCCATAGGTAATAATAAAATAAGAATATGGTGGGAAAACGTGCCTTATGAAGATGGGTATAGATTATATAGAAATACAGTTTCCAATCATGGAAGTGCCAGTTTAATTGCGACTTTAGGTGATGAAGTAATAAGTTATATAGATAACAATACATCTGGCAGTGTGAAATATTATTACTGGGTTAGGGCTTTTAATACACATGGTGGAGGAATGTCTGATTGGTCAGATTCAGCTTCTGCTGTAGCTTGTACTACTGTTAAATGGATATATGAAGAGAGGAATAATAATGGGTGGTGGCAATATGCCTGGGTAGGAACAAATACAAATACAGGTGCAGTGGATATGATAGAAAAGTCAGAGGATAGTGATATACCAACTTCATTAACTAATCACAGTGGAAGTAGAAGTTTAAAACTTCATTATACACATAATTTTGGTCCTGGCTGGTGCTATGCTGCTATCACAACTTCTGCTGATGGTACAGGTCGTGAAGCTTTTGATTGGGTAACAGATGCAGATATAGGAAAGGATATAAGTGGAACTGATCAATTGGAATTTTGGGTAAAAGCTTTAAATTCAACAGATATAAATTCTGCTTGGATAGAAATTAAAGATGTAAATGATAAAGGAACAGATAAAGTAATATTAAAAGATTATGTTGTTTTAACAAATACATTATGGCATTTAGTTCAAATACCTTTAGATGATTTTGTCTGGTTAAGTGGAATAGATAAGAGTCAAATTAAAAATATTAATTTTTCAGCACAGCAGTATGACCCATCAGGGAACTGGACCTTATATGTTGATGAATTAAGATTTACAGATGCAGGGTTATTACCTAATCCAGGGTTTAAATTTATTTATGAAGATTCAGGAAATGTAGATATGAAATGGAATCATAGTGGAGCTGAAACCAATCATGGCGTAATAATTGAAACAAGTCCTGATTCAGATCATAATATTCCTGTGTGCACTAATGAAAAATATAATGGTAATACTTCACTGAAAATTCATGTTAAAAAGACAAATTCTGATGGCTGGGGATATATGAGGATTTCCTGTAATTCTAATGGACATGGCACACCTCCATCTTCAGATGCTGATTCTAAAGCTCCTAAAGATATATCCTCTTATAAATATTTTAAATTCTGGATAAAAGGGGATGCAAATACAATAGGAAGACTGGAGTTTGCTGATACAGATGACTATCCATGTGAAAAGATAGAAATTACTGATTATGTTCAGGTTAATGATACATGGAAGCAAGTAAAAATCCCTTTAAATGATATAAATTGGACTATAGATGGGAAATTTTGTGATTTAAGAAAAATTAAAAATTTTAAATATCTTGTTGAAGGTGATCATCCTACAGGTGACTTTACATGTTATATTGATAATATGGAATTTACAGGTGTTGGTGAGGGGGTTTTTAAAACCCATGATTTTGCATCTAACTTTAATGCTGTTTATAAAAATGATCATATTCTTATAACATGGGAGCCTGCTGCTGCTTATTATATTGTTGGATACAATATTTACTATAATTTTGATACTCCTGGTAAAACTGGTAAGGGGCTTAAACCAGATGATTCTCCTTGTTTTGTAAATGGCAGAAATACAAGTTCATTAAAAGTAACAGGTTTTAAACCAAAGGATACTATTTATTTTGCTATATCATCAGTCGATGATAATGGTAATGAGACCCCTTTATCTGAATATATTAGAGTATTATGTCTTCCTGACAGAAAATTAGCTGCTTATCCTAATTATGTTAAATGTGAAGATAATAAAACAGAGATATGGTTTAATGTTCAAAAAGAGGATGATGTTCATATTAAGATTTATAATATAGCAGGTCAATTAGTCTGGGAGAAGAAAGAGCATTTTGCAGTAGGATTAAATAAAGTTGACTGGTTTAAGGAAAATAAAGATAAAAAATTAGTCAGCAGTGGTGTATATATTATAAGAGTCAATGGAGGAGAAGTTAACGAGACCACGAAATTGATTTTGATTAAGTGTGAATAGTTTATAGTTCATAGTTTTTAGTTCATAGTTTTTAGTAAATCTTTAAACTATAAACTACGAACTACGAACTATAAACTATAAAGAGGTGATTTTATGTTGAAAAAAATTATAATTATTTTTATCTGTATTCTATGCTTCCCGTTTTTAGTTATCTCTGTTGGGACTCGTGGGGGGCAGATTTTAAAGGTAAGTCATTCTGCCAGGGATAAAGCAATGGCAGAAGCTGTAACAGCAGATATCCCGGAGATTAGTTCTTATTCTTATAATCCAGGTGGGTTGGCATATGTGAAAAGCAGACAGGTTTCTTTGACTTATTTACGATGGATATCTGATATTTATTTTAGCACTTTAGCTTATTCCCAACCATTATTAAAAGGTATTATTACTGGAAATTTAAATTACTGGGGCATGGGAGATTTTCCTCAATATAATGTAGATGGTGTTGAACTGGATAACCCTTTAAAATATTCCGGATTAGGCATTTCTATAGGTTATGGCAGATTAATTAAAAAGGATTTAAGTGCGGGAATAAAGATAAAATATTTTTCAGAAACATTAATGGAGCATACATCTCAAGCCCTTGCTTTTGATATAGGGGGGCAATATAATCTTAAAGTCCCTTCCATAACTGGAAAAAGCAGGCTTGAAAAACATAAAAATTTAACATTAGGGCTGCAATTACAAAATATTGGTGTATATTTAGAAAATTTTGAAAAAAAAGAGATTCTCCCTTATGCTTTAAAAATAGGTGCCCATTATAAGGCTTATGAAATGAATCATAATGTTTTTTATTTAAATTTAGATATACATGAATATTTTAGTGAATCACCTGTTTTTTGTTTTGGTTTACAATGGGATATGATGGATTTATTATTTATAAGAGGAGGATATTATTTAGATTTAGACGAAAATATAAATAAATATATGGCTGGCTTAGGAATACAGTACCTTATAACCAGCACCATGCTTGGCAAGTTGGATTATGGGATTGTTCCTGCTGATGATCTGGGTTATACTCATTTTATTACATTAAGTTTATTTTTTAGTTCAAAAGGACAAAGGAGTAAATAAAGGAGGTGTTGAAATAAAGATATGAAAAAAATAAAAAAATTAGCCACGAATAAACACGAATTAAATAACCTGTCATTGCGAGTAAACCGATAGGTTTGCGAAGCAATCTCATAATTATAGTATCGAGATTGCTTCGTCGCTTTCGCTCCTCGCAATGACAACTACCATGATTTTTTAAAAATTCGTGTAAATTCGTGGCTAAAATAAAAAATATAAAAAATAAAATTTAGGAGGTTTTATTATGTTTAAGTTAAAAAGTATGAAAGTTTATTGTTTAGTGATTTTATTAACAGGATTGTTTGTTTTTTCCTTTGATTATCTTGATGCTAAAAAGATTACAAAGAAGAAAGGTGCAAAAGTAGTAAACTGGCTTTTAGAGGATCCAACTCCTCTTGATGGATGGGAATATTGTTATACATGGCAGGGAGAACAGGATAAAATTGGTACAAGAGGAAAGAATAAAAATATATTGGTAAGTACAAAAGAGTTTTACAAAGGAAAATCTTCTTTAAAGCTGGAAATAAGTCATTTTGAAAAAGGATATTGTGGTGTTCAGATTTTAACAGGTGCTGATAATAAAGGGATACCAGCAGGGTCATGGGATGAAGCAAATACAGGAAAAGATATAAGTAATTGTGACACATTAGAATTTTATATAAAAGCAGAAGGAAAAGCAAAAGTGAAAAATGTAAAGATTGAGATAATGGACACTAATGATTTAACCACGGATAAACTATTTTTAATTGATTATATTAAACCACAGGAAAAATGGCAGAAAGTTCAGATTCCTTTAGATGAGTTTAGCTGGATTTATGGGTTTAATAAAAAATCATTAAAAGGAATTACTTTTATGGTTGAACAAAATGACCCTTATGGAAAATATATATTGTATATTGATGATTTGCGTTTTATTAAAAAAGGCATAAAAATG
The DNA here is from genome assembly GCA_965373035.1 of uncultured bacterium. Taxonomy (GTDB): domain Bacteria; phylum Spirochaetota; class JAHITG01; order JAHITG01; family JAHITG01; genus CBDVEP01. The sequence goes on along the minus strand of CBDVEP010000002.1, from coordinate 2,948 downwards.
AAGAAGAGATTTAAAGTAATTTTTGAGGATGATTCAATTGAAGACGGTGCATGGAATTTCAGCGGCAGTTGGGAGGGAAATAGATCAACCATTGAAAAATCAGATTATTATGAGAATATACCTATTAGTATGAAAGAAAAATATAAAGGGTATTCTTCTTTTAAATTTCATGTTAATCAAAAAAAAGGCGGCTGGGCAGGATGTTTTTTTTGTGGTGGTTTTGAGGGAAAAGGCATTCCTCCAAAAAACTGGGAAGATTTAGATACACCTAAAGATATTTCTCCTTATAATACTTTACAATTTTGGGTAAAAGGAGAAGGCAGAGTTGGAGGGAGACTTGAATTAGGAGATGTGAATAAGAATGTAACTGCTAAGATAGAGATAGAGAACAAGATTAAAATTAGTAACAAATGGCAGAAAGTAGTGATTCCCTTTAAAGAAATTAAATGGAAAAAATTTGATAAGAAAAAGTTTAAGGAAATAAAATTACAGGTTGATGATGATTATCCTGAAGGTGAGTTTACATTGTATATTGATAATTTGGAGTTTATAAAACTCCCATAGAAATAATAGCCACAGAGACACAAAGACATAGAGGATAAGGACGAAAATGAAGCCACGTAATAATTCGGATTTTCTAAAAAAATAATATATACAAATTATGGTGCAATTTATTGCTCATGATGAAGGAATTAATTTTTTAGAATTTTATAAAAGACTTATAAAAGACTAAAGTCTTAACTCCTAATAAATGAATATATAAGTGACCCATTAGTTGAATACATATAAATTGTTTGACAACTGGATTTTGAATACATATATTTTATTTAAATTGTAAAATCTTAAAATCAGGAAAAAGAGTTGCTAAAAACAATTATACGATTATTTTTTTTAACTTACTTCTTTCTTTTCTTATTAATTTATTGCCATCCTTATTTAGCTCAATGTGAAACTCAAAAAGCTACTTTTGAAATTATAGAAACAGAGGATGGGCTTATTCCTTTTCAAAATAATTTGCCATATCCTTCGTTTGAACCTCAGGAGAGGATAACTATTTCTTTAAATACTTACTGGCGTTTTAAGAAAGTAAAAGTAAATCATGACTTATCATTGAAGCAAAGAACAGAAGAAATAATAGCTAAACTTGAGAAAGAATCAAAAGGATGGTATAAGAAAAATTTTAATGATTTTTCATGGAAAGAAGTTAAAATACCTTCTGTTAATAATCCTTATCCTTACCGTTATCAGGATGGAACATGGTATCGTACTGGATTTAAAATTGATCCTGCTTATAAAGATAAATTAATCAGGTTATTTTTTCATGGTGCTAATTATGTTACAGATGTTTGGATTAATGGTAAGTGGATAGGAACTCATGAAGGAGGATATACCCCATTTGTTTTTAATATTACCAGGTATATCTCATGGAATAAAAAAAATAGTATAGCAGTGCGTGTGGATAATATCCCATGGCTTAAAGATAATGATTTTGATTTTAAATCAAATAAACGCAACATTGTTCCTTATAAAAAAGCAGACTGGTGGAATTATGGAGGAATAAACAGGGATGTATATATAGAGATAAGTGAAAAAGTTTATATTGTTCGATCTGATGTAAGGTCTGAACCTTCTGGTAAGAAGAACGCAAAGTGTAAAATAAGTGTTTATGTTCATAATACAGAAAATAAAAAAAATTCTATTAAAACTTCAGTAAAAATTTATAATACAATTATTAATAATAAAAACATATTAAGTTCTAAAGCCTCAGATATTGCTGATTTTAAACAAAGGTTAAAGATAAATAAGAATAAGGCAGTAAAAAGTATTGAAGTATATCCAGGTAAAGTATCTGTTATTAATTATGAATTTAAATTTAATAATGTAAAATACTGGACACCTGATAATCCACAGCTTTATGTTCTGGAAGTATTATTAAAAAAGAAGAAAAAGATTATAGATAAATTTTATACACAATTTGGTATTCGTAAGATTGAAAAACATGAAAATGCTGAAGGATTTAAATTAAATAGTAAAAAGATATTTTTTAAAGGTGTGGCAAGACATGAAGATTATATGGAGACAGGGAAAGCATTATCCTTTAATAATGCTTCAAGGATTTTAAAGGATTTACAGGCAATTAAAGATATGAATGCAAATTTCCTGCGTACAGCCCATTATCCTAATCATCCATTAACTTATATTCTGGCAGATAGAATTGGTCTTGCTGTAATGGAGGAGATACCTGTTTTTTGGTTTGGCGGCCCCCAGTTTGACCTCCAGCGTGAAGAAAGAGGAGTTGCAAGGCAAATGTGGCTTGAAATGATATATAGAGATTATAATCATGCTTCTATATTATTCTGGTCCACATGTAATGAATGTGGGTGGCAGAATGAACGAAGAGAATTTATATGGGACTTGAAAAAATCAGCAAATATGATTGATGGGTCAAGACTTATTGGACAGTCTGCTGCCGGGCATGATACCAGAGATGGTTCTCATAGAGATTGTGATTATGTTGGTGCAACAATGTATTGTGGTGTTTTTGGAGAAAAGGGTATTGCTTATAAAGGCACTAAAAAAGCTGTAGATGATTTTGTCCATTTTTATTCTCATAAACCATTTATTGCTACAGAATATGGTATATGGTCTTATGACTCATTTTTAAATGTAGATGAGCAGGTGGAAATTGCAACTAATACATTTAAAGCCTTTAAGGAATTTCCACAGGTAGGTGGAGTTGTGTGGTGGTGTGCTTTTGACTGGTACACTATGCTTGGTTATCCTTACCAGTCAATGGGAACCATAAGTTTGGATAGGAAATTTATAAAGCCTGTTTATTTTACACTTCAAAAATTGTATTCAAAATCAATGCATGATATAGCTGTTAATATAAAAAATATAAAAGATGGAGATATTATTCGGGGTATTATAAAAGCACAAATATTTAT
>CBDVEP010000001.1:0-82850 GCA_965373035.1 uncultured bacterium | reverse complement strand
TGCATAATCTCTACACCTGCAGCTAATTTTATAACTTCCTTTAACCCCTCATCCCCTTTAAATCCAATATAAGATAAAATAAGCAATAATGGTCTAATCCTTTTACCTGGTCTAGAACAGTATTTCTTTAATTCCTCTGACAATTCTGTTTTCACATTAAAAGAAAATTCTTTGTCTCTTACTGGAATTCTTGAAAAAAAATCTCCAATACTCCCCTCTATTAAGGGAATATATCTTTTAGAAAATAATTTAAATTTGTTATGGCTTTTTTGTAATAACTGTAAAGTCTTATCAATAATATTCAAAGGAGTAGATGCACCTGAAGTAACAAAACAAGTGTCAGTATCTTTTATTTTTACATTTAAAACATCTTCTGGTTTTTCAATATAAAAAGTATGTTGATTAAGCTCTTTAGAAATCCTGTAAAGATGCTTTGTATTAGCACTTGTCTTTGAACCTATGACAAATACATAATCATATGCTCTGGCATTAATTCTTAATTCTGACTGCCTGTCTTTTGTTGGCTTGCAGATTGTATCAATAATTTTTACTTCTTTAACTGTCTGCTTTAATTTTTCTTCAATTTTCTCACCATTCTTTTTTATAAAAGTAGATTGAAAAACCACCCCGATTTTATTGATGCCTTTAAATAATTTTTGGTTAATCTCTCTTTCATGGTTGATAATAATGGATTCTTTAACCTGACCTGCTATACCCTGAACTTCTGTATGATTTTTATCACCAATAATTACAGGATAGTAGCCTTCTTTAGCTAATTTTTTTATGGCATTATGAATATGTTTAACAAGAATACATGTTGAATCAATAAAAGGTATATTTCTTTTTTTTAAATTATAGTAAATTTTAGCTGATATGCCATGACTCTGGATAATCAGGATACCTTTTTTTATATCCGGAATTTTATTAAAATTTTTTACTAATTTTAATCCTTTACTTTTTAATTCATTTATAACATGTTCATTATGAACAACTTCCCCCAGCATATAAATATTTTTATATTTTTTCTCTTTTAACAGCCGATTAATTAAAGCAATAGTTCTATTAACACCAAAGCAAAAACTAATATTTTTACTGGTTTTAACTTTAATAATATCTCTCCTTTAAATATACATTTTTTATAGCAGAATAATATAGGATGGCTGATTTTGTAATATTTCAGAAACATATATTATATATTAATTAGCACTCCAAAGTCAAGATTTTAATTTCATCAGGTTGTAATCAATTGATTACCCCCTCTTTATAATAACATTGTAGCCGAGGCTTAAGCCTCGGCTACAATAAAATTGTATTCAGAGAGTATTACTAACCGATTACCACCATATTTTAAATAATATTTAGCTTTAAGAAATATTATTATATTATCATATTTTAATTGATGAAATTTAAATAGGAAATAAAATTCTTTATGGGGTTAGACCTTAACTTGTAACCTGAATTTTCAAGTTATAAGTTAAGGTCTAACCCCATATTTAAAAATCATTTGACTATAAAAATTCTTTTAACTATAATATTCTTCTCTTATGCATGAATTATTTAATCAACTAAACCCCAAACAGCGTCAGGCTGTCAAGACCACAGAGGGCCCTTTATTAATTTTAGCAGGGGCAGGTAGTGGAAAAACAAGGGTCATTACCTTTCGTATTTTAAACCTTATTCAAAATAAAAAAATCTCACCTAAAAACATACTTGGTGTTACCTTTACTAATAAAGCTGCCAATGAAATGAGACAGCGGATTTATAAACTGTCAGGCAAACGAATAAGAGGATTAACCCTATCTACTTTTCATTCTTTTGGAGTAAGAATATTAAAAGATAACATTCATCTTTTAGGTTATAAAAACAATTTTAATATTTATGATGAAAATGACAAGAAAAATCTTGTTAATTCCATTTTAAATGAAATGCACATAGACAGCATGGAATTCAACCTCAACATTATATTAAATCAAATCAGCCTTGCAAAAAATAATCACCTTTTTTTAAAATATTTTGATGGAATTGAAAATGAAGAATACAAAATTACTGCTAAAAATATTTACAAAAGATATGAGGAATTATTAAAAAACTATAATGCTGTTGATTTTGATGACCTTATACTTTTACCAATTAAAATATTTAAAAAATTCAAAGAAGTAAAAACAGAATATCAAAATCTATATAAATATATTCTTGTGGATGAATACCAGGACACTAATAATGTTCAGTATCAATTCCTGAAACAACTTATCAATAACAGCAACAATATATGTGTAGTTGGTGATGATGACCAGGCTATTTATGGATTCAGAGGATCTAATGTTGAACATATCCTTAAATTTGAAAAAGATTTTCCAGGTACTACAATTATAAAATTAACTAAAAATTACCGCTCCACATCTATTATACTTCATGCTGCTAATACAATTATTAAAAACAATAAGTCTCGCCATGAAAAATCAATTGAAAGCACTAAAGCACCAGGCAATAAAATTATTATACAGGAAACTATTGATGAAAGAAATGAGGCAGAATTTACAGCCTCAAAAATTTTAACCCTGCATCATGAGCATAATATTCCATGGGATCAAATTGGTGTATTATACAGGACAAACTTTCAATCCCGATCTTTTGAAGAATCATTTCGTTTTAAAAATATCCCTTATATTATAATAGGCGGAATACAATTTTATGATAGAAAGGAAATAAAAGATATCTTAGCTTATTTAAAAGTCATTACCAATGAAAAAGATGAATTAAGCTTACTGCGTATATTAAATTATCCCAGAAGGGGAATAGGAGATAAAAGTATTTATAATTTAAATCAATTCAGCATGAAAAATAAAACACCTTTATTTGAATCATTAAAACATGCATATCAAATTGAAACTCTTTCATCTGAGATGAAATCAAAGATGCTTGGATTTTATGAATTAATTGAAAAATATAAAAATGAATTTTTTCATACAAAAAAACCATTTTATAAAACAGCTTATGATTTAATAAAAGAAATAAAATATGAAGATCAATTGAAAAATGAAATAAAAGAACCCAGATTTATAAAACGTAAAATGTTTAATATCAGTGAATTAATATCCGGTATTAAAAATTATGAAGAAGAAGCCCAGCAGACTAATGAAAAGCCAAATTTATACAACTACTTAAATAAAATCTCTCTTTTGACCAAAGATGAAGAAAAAGAAGAAGATAAAGGAAAAGTTTCATTAATGACATTTCATTCAAGCAAAGGGCTGGAGTTTCAGGCTGTATTTTTAGTTGGTATAGAAAACGACTTTATTCCTCATTTGAAAACAATTGAAGAAGGGAATACAATTGAAGAGGAAAGACGATTGTTTTATGTAGGTGTTACAAGAGCAAAAAAGCATCTTATTATTACTTATGCTAAAAACAGGAAAAAATTCGGCATCCCAATGGAACGGACTCCTTCAGTTTTTATTTCTGAAATCCCTGAAGAAGTAATTACTATAGATGAGATTATCTCAAATGACCCTGCACAGAGAGAAGAGACTGGTAAAAAAGCAATTAATAAGATAAAAAGCCTGCTTCAGAAATAATCAAACATTTTAATATTTAAAATAAGTCTTTTTATTAAAAAGAATCAATATAAAATTATACATTATAAATAATTCCACAGCAAATGGTGGAAATCCAAGATATCCTACAACAGGCATTTCAAAAATTTTAACATTACCAAGTATAGGAACAAAATACTTCCATTTAGTATATGCAAAATAATTTATACTTTCCCAGAAAAATCCGCATATCAATCCGGCAAATAATAAAGATAAAAGAAGCTGATAATTACCCTGTTTTAATTTTTCATATACAGAATTCCCCTTAAAAAGATAAACAAGAGGGTCTATTAAAAAAATAAAACCAAGCCAGATAAAAGCAGCAAGATAATTTCTTGCTTTAAAAGGTAATATATATTTCAGCCAGCAGAAAAGCTGACTATCTGCACTTAAACTTTTAAATTTCTCTGAAAAAGAAATAACAGGAAGAAAAATCATAAGGAGCCCTGTTATTAACAAAAAAGCTAAAAATTGAAATTCAGTAAGTTTTAATTTTTCAATAAAATTATTTATTCTTAAAGATGTTGATCGAAATTTCTTAAAAAGATTCATTTTCATAATAAGATCAGTGGTCTCTAAGATAGCAATAAGAATCGCAGCAAAAGACCAGAAATAAGATATATAAAGTAAAAAAAGCGGTGATATAAGATTATAATATTTCCAGTTGCTTATAAAAATATTAAACCATTCAAATATCCACCACATAATAATGGAAGAAACTAAAATAAACAATAATTCCTTTTTTTGATTCTGAAAAAATGACTTCTTAAATAATGAAAAATTAAGATGATCAATAAGAAGTATATAAATAGTCCAGAATATTGGGGTTGCAAAAATCAGGACAATCTTTACCCGTAGTATATAACATAGTAAAAATACAGCAAGCAAACTAAAATAAAAAGATAAACCCTGATTGTTTTTTTTAAATTGCAATTTTTACTCCTTAAATATAGGATACCTTTTGATTAATCCCACTATTATTTTTTACTATTCCAATATTTCTTTTTTCAATTTTACTTTAGGCTGAATAGGATATTTATTATTAAAACAAGCATAACAAAATTTGTTTTTTTTATTTCCCAGTATTTTCTGCAAGCCGCAAATAGACAAGTATGATAGAGAATCAACACCCAGAAATTTTTCAACCCCCTTGATTGTGTGATTGTGAATAATAAATTTTGATTCATCAGGCGTATCAATACCATAATAACAGGAATGTGCATAAGGCGGCGAAGCTATTCTGAAGTGGACTTCTTTTGCCCCTGCTTGTTTTAATATTTTTACTATTTTTTTTGAGGTTGTCCCCCTTACAATTGAGTCATCAATAATTACAACTTTTTTATTTTTTAAAATATTAGAAACAGGCATTAATTTTATCATAACATCATTCTCTCGGATTAATTCAGTATTTTGAATGAATGTTCTTCCAATATAATGATTTCTAACCAAACCCATTTCAAAAGGGATCTTGGATTCTTTACTGTATCCTAATGCAGCATAATTCCCTGAATCAGGCACAGCAATAACAATATCAGCATCTACTTTAGATTCTTTAACAAGCTGCCTGCCGCATTCCTCTCGGAATTTATTTACAGAAAAATCAAAAATAGTGCTGTCCGGTCTTGCAAAATAAATTAGTTCAAATACGCATTGATTTATTTTTTTACTTTTTGCATATTGTATGGATTTAATACCATCCTGATTAATAACAACTATCTCCCCTGGCTTAATCTCCCGTATGGGTTTAGCATTAATGATTTTTAAAGCACTGTCTTCTGATGAGACTATAAAAGACCTGTTAAGTTTTCCAATCCAGAGTGGACGCAATCCCATTGGATCCCTTGCTGCCATGATTCCTTCTTTAGTAATAAAAAGGAGAGAATATCCTCCTTTTATTTTATTTAATGCCTCAATAGCAGAGTCAGCAATATTTTTTTTCCTGGATTTTGCCATGATATGCAGGATAACTTCACTATCCACTGTGGTTTGAAAAATGGAACCGGTTTTTCTTAAGTTATCTCTTATTTCTTTGGCATTTATTAAATTTCCATTATGTGCAAGACCTATCAGCCCTTTGTGGGAGTCAATTAATAAAGGCTGGATATTAAGTGAAGAGGTACTGCCGGTTGTAGAATACCGGACATGACCAATTGAAAAATTGCCTTTATATTGCTTAATATCAATTTTTTTAACAAATTCACTAACCAGTCCCAGGCCTTTTAACTGCTTAAGTTTATTTTGTTTGTTATTATAAACAATTCCTACACTTTCCTGCCCCCTGTGCTGAAGAGAATAAAGACCTAAGAATGATAAATTGATACAATCTTTGTGATTATAGATTCCAAATATTCCACATTCTTCATTTAGTTTTTTCATGGAGTTCCTTTTAATATTTTTATAATTACAATATTATATTTTAATTTCCATTATTTTTTTATTTTTTTTATAGTTGAAAAATTTATGAAAAAAAATTGAAATCTGTTTTTATTTATATAGACTAATGGTTATAATAAAAAACACTCTTAGGTACTTAGACTAACAAAAAGGACAATATTATGATAAAATATATATTTATTACTGGTGGTGTGATTTCTTCTTTAGGAAAAGGATTAGCAGCCGCTTCGATAGGGCAGATACTTAAAAATAAAGGCATAAAAATTTCATTATTAAAAATTGATCCTTATCTTAATATTGACCCGGGCACATTAAGTCCTTACCAGCATGGAGAAGTTTTTGTTACAGATGATGGTAGTGAAACAGACCTTGACCTTGGGCATTATGAACGTTTTGTTAATATTAAACTTTCAAAAATTAATAACTTCACTACAGGACAGGTTTATCACTCTGTTATTAATAAAGAACGGAATGGAGATTATAAAGGAAAAACTGTTCAGGTTGTTCCACATATTATTGATGAAATTATTACAAGAATAAAAAGAGCTGCACAGGAAAAACCCTGTGATGTTCTTATTACTGAACTTGGAGGGACAATTGGTGACATAGAAAGTCAGCCTTTTACAGAAGCTATAAGGGAACTTAAATTAAAACTGAAAAAAGAACAGTTCCTGTTAATTCACCTGGTTTTAGTCCCATATATTGAAACAGCAGGAGAAATAAAAACAAAACCGGCACAGCATTCTGTTAAAAAACTAAATGAACTTGGACTGCAGCCTGATATACTGCTTTGCCGTTCCAGAAAAGTAATAACTGATGAAATAAAATCAAAATTATCTTTATTCTGTAATATTGAAAAAGAAAATATTATTAATGCTATGAATGTTGATAATATATATAAAATTCCCTTAAATTTTAAAAATGAAAGATTAGATAAAATCATCTGTAGAAAACTTAAATTAAAAACCATTAAAATTAAAAATAAAAATAAATGGGAAATAATGCTTAATAAAATGATAAAAATTGAAAACACTATTAATATAGGTCTGATAGGAAAATATATTGAATTACATGATGCTTATAAAAGTGTAATAGAAGCTTTAAAACATGGAGGTATTGCTAATAATGTTAATATAACTGTCAAATGGGTTCTATCTGATAATATTCTAAAAAATGGAATAGACGCATTAAAAGACATTCATGGAATACTTGTCCCCGGTGGATTTGGTGAAAGAGGTGTGGAAGGAAAAATAAAGGCAGTACAACTGGCAAAAGAATATGACATTCCATATTTGGGATTATGCCTTGGTATGCAGTGTGCGGTTATTGAATTCGCCAGAAATGTTGCAGGACTAAAAGAAGCTAACAGTACAGAGTTTAACCCAAAAACAAAGTACCCTGTTATAGATATTATTGAAGATAAGAAATATATTAAGCAGATTGGCGGAACATTAAGAAAAGGAGCTTATAAGTGTAAGATTTTTAAAAATACACTGGCATATAAAATATATAAAAAAACAGAAATCAGTGAAAGGCATAGACATAGATATGAGTTTAACAATAAATTTAAAAAATTACTAACTCAAAAAGGATTAATATTAAGCGGGATATATACAAAACAGAACCTTGTAGAAATAGTAGAAATTCCAAATAAAAAATTTTTTATAGGGGTGCAGTTTCATCCTGAATTTCAATCCACACCGGAAAATCCTCATCCATTATTTAAAGCCTTTATTAAAGCTTCGCTTCAAGGTTAATATATTATTTGACATCCTGATAAAACAAACTATAATTATTCATTTAGCTATAAAAATGCAGGAAAAATAAAGGCTGTAAATGATTTTTTATGAAGAAATATTTCAGGCGTTTCAAAAGCAAAAAGTAAAATTGGAAGGATTATTACCAGACCCCAACTTTTTTAATCAAACGGAAAAGTAAAAGTATTTAACTTAAAATTATTTAAAATTCTTGACAGATAATTTATTTTAATATATAATACTGTTATGTACAGAATGGGAGAAAGAATTAAAAAAAACAGAAAAAAAACTGGGATACAACTTAGTGAATTAGCAAAAATAGTAAGAGTAAGTCCCAGTTGTTTATCTCAAATTGAAAATGCTAAATCTTTTCCATCTATAGTAACCTTGAAAAAAATAGCTGATGCATTGAATACAACTGTAGGTAGTTTAATAGGAGAAAATGAAAATCTATCAAATAATCCTTTAGTAAAAAATAATGAAAAAAAATTTGTAGAAGAAATTAGTAAAGGTGTCAAATTATATTTATTATCTCATCATGATGTAAATAAACAAATGGAAACTTTTTTTATTAAATTTAATAAAGGAGCGTTTATTGATAACTTACTTGAACAACATCCTGGACAAACTTTTTTTTATTTGATTAATGGGAAGATAGAAATAACTTTAAAAAGTAAAAATTTCATATTAGATAAGGGAAGTTGCTTTTATATTAAATCGGATAGATATTTTTCTGCAAAAAATATATTTAAAGGAATATCTCAAGTATTATGGATAATAACACCTCCAATATTTTAATTCACTTCTTTCATAAATAAGTAAATACTTCTGTTTTTAAGTAATATTTAAAAAAATTAAATATTACTTAAAAACTGCTTGACATTTAATTCGTATAAATATATAATATCCTTTGAAAAATGAATGATAAAAACGAATAATTAAAAAATAACAGGAGATAATGAAAATGAATCCTCAAGCAAATGAATTAAATGAAATCATTAAGAATCATAATCCTGCTGTTTATAGCCTTTTATCTAAAAAAGGTGAAAATATATTTTTTCCTAAAAAAGGCATATTATCTCAAGCTGCAGAAGCCAAAGGAAAACAAATTAATGCTACCATAGGAGCAGCAATTGAAGATGATGGAACTCCGATGAGACTTAAATCTATAGAAAAGGAAATTAATATTGACCCTTCATTAGTATTTCCTTATGCACCAAGTTTTGGAAGGCGTGATTTAAGAAAAAAATGGAAGTCTATGATCTATGAAAAAAATCCTTCTCTTAAAGGGAAAGAAATAAGTTTACCGGTTGTTACAAGCGCTTTAACACATGGATTAAGTACAATAGGATATTTATTCTTGAATGAAAATGATAATTTTTTCTTATCAGATCTTTATTGGGGAAATTATAATCTTATATTTTCATCAGGTTATAATGTAAAGATAGATACTTTTAGGTTATTTGAAGGAGATAAATTTGATTTAAATTCTATTAAAAATAAACTGTCTGATAAAATGCGAGGAAAAAAAATATTACTTCTAAACTTTCCTAATAATCCTACTGGATATTCTCCAACTGATCAGGATGCACAAAAAATAGTCTCAATAATAAAAGAACAAGCAGAAGAAGGTTGTAAAATATTAGTGATTATAGATGATGCATATTTTGGTCTTGTTTATGAAGAAAACATTAAGAAAGAATCAATGTTTTCTCATCTATCTGATTTACATGAAAATGTATTAGCAGTAAAAATAGATGGCCCGACAAAAGAGGATTATGTTTGGGGATTTCGAGTAGGTTTTATAACTTATGGAATTAAAAATGGTACATCAGAATTATATTCTGCACTTGAATCTAAAACTGCAGGTGCTATTAGAGGTAATATTTCAAATGCATCAAATCTATCTCAATCTTTAATATTAAAAGCATTTGAATCACCCAGTTATAAAAAGGAAAAAGAAGAAAAATATAAAATTTTAAAAACACGATATGAGGCAGTAAAAGATTGTCTGAGAAAAAATAGTAGATATAAAGAAATATTTTTACCTTTACCATTTAATTCCGGATATTTTATGTGTATAAAGTTAAAAAAAGGTTTGGATGGTGAAAAGATAAGACAGATACTATTAAATCATTATAGTACAGGTATTATTAATATGTCAAATGTATTAAGAATAGCTTTTTCCTCTGTTGATCAAAAAAATATACCTGAATTATTTGAGAATATTTATAAAGCATGTATGGAAGGTATGTGCTCATAATCTTGTGGAATATGTCATTGCGAGGAGCGATAGCGACGAAGCAATCTCTTATAATTACTTATATATAATAAATTATGAGATTGTCTCGCTCCTCGCAATGACAGGAAGGGCTGAACTGTTACGATTTTATTAATTTTAATAAGGGTGGTATATGAATAATAAGTCATTTGCAACAGCTATTAATTGTATGGATGGAAGAGTACAAATACCGATTATTGAGTATTTAAAAATAAATTATAATGTTGATTATGTTGATATGATAACTGAACCAGGTCCTATAAAGATATTGTCTGAAAATATTGATAATGATTTAATTAATTCTATAAAGAGACGTGTTATAATTTCAGTTGAAAAACATAATTCAAATCTCATTGCTGTTGTTGGGCATCATGATTGTGCAGGAAATCCTGAAGGAAAAGAAACTCAAATTAAACAAATCTTAAAATCAATAAAAGTTATAAAATCATGGTATGCAAATATACAGATAATCGGTTTATGGGTTGATGAGAATTGGAAAGTTAATATTATAAATGATTAAAATTATTTTTTTTAGGAGGAGTTCATTATGTCAATCAAAAAGAACATTTTAGATGAAGCAAATCTACAAAAACTTGAAGAACTTAATAATCCACGTGTAATGGAAATTGTAGAAAAATATGTAACATTATTAAAGCCTGATAAGGTTACAGTAATTACTGACAGCAAAGAGGATATTGAGTATGTAAGGAATCTGACAATAAAAAATAACGAAGAGAAAAAACTTGCGATGAAAGGTCATACAATTCATTTTGATGGATATTATGACCAGGCAAGGGATAAAGCTAATACAAGAGTACTAATTACTCTGGATATAAAACTCAGTAAAGTTATTAATACTGTAGATCGTGATGAGGGATTAAAAGAAATTCTGGAAATAATGGATGGTGTAATGAAAGGAAAAGAAGCACTTATCAGATTTTTTTGTTTAGGACCATTAAATTCAAAGTTTTCTATTTGTGCATTACAAATAACTGATTCAGCTTATGTAGCACATAGTGAAGATATTTTATATAGATCAGGTTATGAACAATTTAAACAACTAAAGGGTTCTAAAGACTTTTTTTATTTTATACATTCAGTTGGTGAATTAGATGAAAAAAGGAATAGCAAGAACATTGATAAGAGAAGAATATATATTGATGTATTAGAAAACAGAGTTCTTACAATAAATAATCAATATGGAGGAAACAGCATCGGATTAAAAAAATTAGCTTTAAGATTAGCCATTTTTAGAGCTAATAAAGAAGATTGGTTAACTGAACATATGTTTATTATGGGAGTAAAACCAGACAATAAAAATAGAACTACATATTTTACAGGTGCTTTTCCAAGTGCATGCGGTAAGACTTCTACTGCCATGATTCCCGGACAAACAATTATTGGTGATGACATAGCTTATATTAAAATGGGTGAAGATGAGAAAGCATATGCTGTTAATATTGAACAGGGGATTTTTGGAATTATTACAGATGTTAATCCTAAAGATGATCCTGTAATTTATGAAGTATTAACAAGTCCCCGTGAACTTATTTTTTCTAATATTCTTATAAAAGATGATGCTCCTTTTTGGTTAAATATGGGAAAAGAATTACCTGATGAGGGAATAAATCATTCCGGCAAATGGAAACTCGGGAAAAAAAATAATGAAGGAAAAGAAATTGCACATGCACATAAAAATGCCAGGTACACAATACGAATTCAGGAACTTGAAAATGCAGATCCGAATTTAAATGACCCCAATGGAGTACCTATTAGTGGAATTATTTATGGTGGTCGTGATTCTGATACTTCAGTTCCTGTTTATCAAAGTTTAGACTGGATACACGGTGTTTTTATTGGAGCAAGTATTGAGTCTGAAACAACATCTGCTACTTTAGGGCAGGAAGGGGTTAGAAAATTCAGTCCTATGGCAAATTTAGATTTTTTAGTTGTTCCTTTAGGAACTTATATTAAAAATCATATTGCTTTTGGGAAAAAGCTTAATAAAGTGCCAATAATATATGGTACTAACTATTTCCTTAAGGAAAATGGAAAATTTGTGAATGATAAGTTAGATAAAAAAGTATGGCTTATGTGGATGGAAGGACGTATTCATAATGAATTCAATGCAATAGAAACACCCATTGGATTTATTCCGGAATACAATGATTTAAAAGATTTATTTAAGTATATACTTGATAAAAAATATACTCAGGAAGAATATGAGAAACAATTTTCAATTAGAGTTAAAAAATGGCTTGAAAAAATTGATAGAATTGAAAAAATATATAATGATGAAGACAATATACCAGATGAGTTTTATAGCTGTCTTAATTCCCAAAAAGAGCGATTGAATAATTCAATCAATATTTATAAAACAGATATTGTTACTCCATCAATGTTTATATAAATTACTAATTGAGCCTGTCCACAATCCTATATTATGTTGCATCAGCTAAACAAATACTTAAAATATAATTTAAGGAGATTTAATTTATGGAAAAGAATGCTAAATTAATAATTGAGGATAAAACATTTGAATTGCCAATAATAATAGGCAGCGAAGGAGATAAGGCAGTAGATATCAGACAATTGAGAAAACAATCATCATATATTACTTTTGATGCAGGATTTGGTAATACCGGCTTGTGTGAAAGTGCTATTACTTTTATTAATGGTGAAAAAGGCATTTTGCGTTATCGCGGAATTCCTATTGAACAATTGGCTGAAAAAGGATCTTTTATAGAAACTGCATATCTTCTTATCAATGGGAAATTACCTGTAAAAGAAGAATTAGAAAGATATTCAAAAGCCTTTACCCGACATTCTGTTATTCATGAAGACATGAAACATTTTTTTGATGGATTTCCCTCTCGAGCTCATCCTATGGCTATTCTTTCTTCGATGGTATGTTCATTATCCTGCTATTATCCTGAATTAATAAAACCGGATATTTCAAAAGAAGAAATTGAAGATGTTGCTATTCAATTATTATCAAAAGTACGTACAATTAGTGCTTTTTCTTATAAAAAATCTATAGGTGAGCCTTTTGTCTATCCTCGTTCAGATTTAAAGTATATTACTAATTTCCTTAATATGATGTTCTCTTCACCAACCAAAGAATATAAAATTGATGAGGATATTGTTAGAGCTTTGGAAGTATTGTTAATTTTGCATGCTGATCATGAACAGAATTGCAGCACATCAACTGTCCGGTTAGTAGGTAGCTCACAAGCCAATTTATTTGCTTCAATATCTTCGGGAATATGTGCATTATGGGGGCCTTTGCATGGAGGTGCAAATCAGAAAGTAATAGAAATGCTTCAAAAAATTCATGATGATGGTGGTAATTTAAAAAAATATATTGATATGGCCAAAGATAAAAAATCTTTGTTTCGTCTTATGGGATTTGGGCATCGTGTTTATAAAAATTTTGATCCAAGAGCCCAGATAATTAAAAAGAGTGTACATAAAATTTTAAGTAAATTACACATAAAAGATCCTCTTCTGGATTTGGCTATTAAACTTGAGGAGACTGCAATTAAAGATGATTATTTTGTTGAGAGAAAATTATATCCTAATGTTGATTTTTACAGTGGGATTATTTATAAAGCCATTGGTATCCCAACTCAAATGTTTACTGTAATGTTCGCCATTGGCAGATTGGCAGGTTGGATAGCTCAATGGAAAGAAATGATTGAAGCTCCTGATTGTAGAATTTATCGTCCCCGACAAATTTATATTGGAGAAACTCAGAGAGATTATATACCTTTGGAAAAACGAAAATAATATATAAAATTTATAATATTTCCACAAGTATAATATATATTGATGATATTGTAAATCTAGCAGCCATTACAGTCCTACAATCGCATTGGTTAATGGTGATGAGTAAATATTAAATGAAAGGTATTAAAAAGTGAAAATATTAGCTACAGCTGATATTCATGGCAATAAGGCATTAATTTATCTTATTCGTGAGATAGTGAAGAAAGAGAATATTGATGCCTTAGTGATTGCAGGAGATATTGCGCCTAAGGGATTTTACCAGCTTTTTAAAAATGGATCGGAATATAATATTCACTCCGTATTTAGTTTGAAAAATAGAGAGGATGTATTAGACGGTAATGATTGCAACATAAGAGCAAAATTAGATTTACTTGGTTTTATTGAGATTCCTAAAGATAACTATAATTTATTTGCAATTAAGTCAAAACAAAAAGAAAAGTTAAGAGAGATTTGCAAGTTATTAAAAACAATAGACATCCCTGTATATATGCTCATTGGCAATGATGATCATATTTCTGATGAGGATTGGGACAAGATACTCGATAATTATGGGATATTCAATTTAAATCTGAGAACTTACGCTTTGAATGAATTAAAAATGGTTGGATTTCAATATGTTCTTCCTACACCCTGGAATACGAATAATGAGTTGCCCGAAGATAAACTCTCCGAAAAATTGGAACGTATTTCAAAGCAAGTAGATAGAAAAACCATCCTCATAACTCATGGGCCACCGAAGGGCATTTTGGATAGGGTGTCAAATGGCTTGCGAGCAGGTTCAGAGTCAATACTTAACTTAATCAAAGACAAACAACCTGTATTTCATATCTTTGGACATATCCATGAGGCATTTGGCAATGTCAAGATAGACAATACAATCTGCTGTAATACGTCTTGTCTCTGGACTGATTGGCTTTTGCGCGGATATATCATTGATACTGAAAATAAATCTATCAAAGGAATCGAAAAAAAAATTTCACTGAAAGAAATAAAAAACATAAGAACTTTTAAAGACGTTAAGGGAAAGTAAAGGGTAAAGGTACCTGTTCCTTCAGGCTGTCGCTAAATTAAAAAAAAGTAGTGTAGAGGTCGTTCATCACTACTGCTAATATCGAAGTGAGTCCACAAGCGTTTGATAAAAGAATTGGCAAACAAGCAGTAGATTTTTTAAAAGTATGCTTGGACAAAGTGATTGATCTTTCTACAAAAAATATTAAAATTAAAAATGAATTACTTTCTTCATTTTCATATATTTATATTTCTGATAGTACAAATTTCAGTTTACATCCATCACTAGAAAAAGATTTCAAAGGGTCCGGAGGGGATGGACCAGTTTCATCTATGCGAATTCAGTTCGTTTTAAAAAAAGGTGTCAGGTACTAACATCTAACAAAATTATTAAAAAGTTTCATTAACATTTAGTAAAACAATTTATTTTCAAGTTTATAAACATAATTTCTTTTATTTTTGTTAAATGTTAGTACCTGACACCTTTTCATGAATAGATTTTGCAGCTTCCCTGCCATGATAAATAGCTCTAACAACTAATGAAGCACCAGTATCACTGTCTCCTGCTGCAAAAACTCCTGGAACTGAAGTAGCATACTTTATATCTGTTTTAATGTTACCCATTTGGTCAAGTTCAATTTTTATATCTTTTAATAATTTATTATACTCCACATGGACAAATCCCATAGCCAAAAGGACAAGATCAACTTTTATAGTAAATTCACTTTTTGGAATTTCAGACATTACCGGTCTGTCTCCCTTTTTAGTTTTCCATTTAACCCGCACACAGTGTATCTCTTCTACTTTATTATTTCTCCCGGTAAATTTTTTAGTTAAAATCGACCATTCTCTTTGAGAGCCTTCTTTATGAGAAGATGATGTTCTAAGAATAATTGGCCAATTAGGCCATTCCGGATTGCATTCTTTTTTCCAATCTAGGGGTTTTGGCATAATTTCAAATTGATAGACTTTTTTAGCTCCCTGCCTGTTAGCTGTTCCAACACAGTCTGATCCTGTATCTCCTCCGCCAATCACCAAAACATTTTTATCCAGAGCAGATATAACCCCCTTCTTTTTTAAACCTCCGGAAACACGTCTATTAGACTGGAATAAATATTCCATGGCAAAACAAATCTCTTTCAATTCCCTGCCTGGAACTGATAAATCTCTGGGCATCTCAGCCCCTATAGTCAATAAAATAACATCAAAAGATTTCTTTAGATAACGGGCAGATACCTCTTCACCAATATTAACATCTGTTTCAAATTTAATACCTTCAGCCTTCATAATTTCAAGCCTTCTATCAATCACCCATTTTTCAAGTTTAAAATCAGGAATTCCATATCGTAATATTCCGCCAATTTTATCTGACTTTTCAAATACAGTCACATCATGACCATACCATCGAAGATACTGTGCTGCAGAAAGTCCTGCCGGGCCGCTGCCAATAACAGCTATTTTCTTTCCTGTTTCATTTTGTGGAGGATTTGATTTAACCCAGTCTTTAGAAAATCCTTTTTCTATAATAGCCAGTTCGATTTGTTTAATGCTTACCGGAGCGTCATCAATAGACAATGTACAGGATGCTTCACAAAGAGCAGGACAGACCCTGCTTGTTATTTCCGGAAAAGGGTTAGTCATCTGGAGTCTTTCTAATGCTTCTTTCCATTCTCCTTTATAAACCAAATCATTCCATTCCGGGATTAAATTATATAACGGGCATCCCAAACAATGACAAAAAGGAACACCGCAATCCATACACCTTGCAGCCTGCTTGCGTATTTCTTCCTCTGGCAAATTTTCAACAACATTTTTATAATCCTTAATTCGCTCTTTAACAGGTCGGTAAGAAGATGTTTTTCTGGAATAATCTAAAAAGCCTGTTGGCTTGCCCATTATCTATATACCTCCTCAGTCATTGTTACAACTTCTGATTCTTTCATCTGCTCTTTTTTAATTCTCTCAAGAGCTTTTCTATAATCAATAGGAAACACTTTTACAAATTTAGGAAGCATTACTTCCCAGTCACTAATAATTCTTTCAGCATATTTACTGCCTGTATATTTAACATGTTTTTTTATTAAATTAAAAAGAAATTCTTTATCCTCTTTTTCAACTACCGGCTCAAGGTCAACCATTTCCAAATTGCATTTTGTATCAAAAAGCTGGTTCTCATCCAGGACATAAGCTATACCACCGCTCATTCCAGCAGCAAAATTAACCCCTACTCTGCCAAGAATAACAACTCTTCCTCCCGTCATATATTCACACCCATGATCCCCAACACCTTCCACCACAGCAATTGCACCGCTGTTTCTCACGGCAAAACGTTCCCCTGCCATGCCATGAATAAAAACTTCTCCGCCTGTTGCACCAAATAAATTAACATTTCCTGTAATAATATTATTCTGGGGCCTGAAAGTTGATCCCTTTGAAGGATAAAGAATAATACGCCCACCTGAAAGACTCTTTCCCAAATAATCATTGGCATCACCTTCCAGTTCAAAAGTAACACCTGATGCCAGAAAAGCTCCAAAACTCTGACCTGCTACACCTTTAAATTTACACTTAATTGTATCTTCAGGTAAACCGGAAGAACCATATCGTTTTGATATTTCAGCACTTAAACCGGCTCCAACAGTTCTGTTACAATTCCTTATATTCATTGAAATTTTAACAGGCTCTTCATATTCCAATGATTCTTTTGCTTTGTTAATGAGTTCTTTATCCAAAGAATTAGAAAAATCATATTTTTGTTTACGAACACAAAAATATGATCCACCTTCTGGAAGAGTTGGTCTTACTAAAACTCTTGAAAAATCAATACCATTAGCTTTCCAGTGTTTGATTGCTTTATTTACTTCAATCCTGTCAACCATGCCGACCATCTCATTAATTGTTCTAAATCCAAGCTCAGCCATTATCTCTCTTACTTCCTGTGCTACAAATCTCATGTAATTTATAAGGTATTCCGGTTTTCCTTTAAATCTTTCTCTCAACCGCGGGTCCTGGGTTGCCACTCCAACAGGGCAGGTATTAAGATGGCATTTACGCATCATTACACATCCCATTGTTACCAGTGATATTGTTCCAAACCCAAACTCTTCAGCACCTAATAATGCTCCCATAACAACATCCCTGCCAGTCCTCATCTGTCCATCAACCTGGATACGAATCCTGTCCCTTAATTTATTCCGTACTAAAGTCTGCTGGGTTTCAGCTAAACCTATTTCCCATGGAAGACCTGCATACTTAACAGAAGAAACAGGAGAAGCACCGGTACCTCCATCCCCGCCGCTTATAAGAACCATATCTGCTTTACCCTTAGATACACCTGCGGCAACAGTACCTACTCCAACTTCTGATACTAACTTAACAGATACCCTTGCTTCAGGATTACCACTTTTTAAATCATATATCAACTGTGCTAAATCCTCAATAGAATAAATATCATGATGAGGAGGTGGTGAAATAAGCATAACCCCGGGTGTAGAACTTCTTACTTTTGCTATTATTTCATTAACCTTATGACCGGGAAGTTGTCCTCCCTCGCCTGGCTTTGCTCCCTGTGCCATTTTAATCTGAAGTTCTTTGGCATGAACTATATAATTACTGGTTACACCAAACCGTCCTGAAGCTACCTGTTTCACCTTGCTCATTTTGGAATCACCACTGGCTAATGGTTTAAACCTATCTTCATCTTCTCCGCCTTCTCCGGAATTACTCTGTGCACCCAGCCGATTCATTGCAATAGCAATTGTCTCATGTGCCTCTTTACTTATACTTCCAAAAGACATTGCTGAACTGACAAATCTTTTTACAATAGCCTCAACAGATTCTACTTCATCTATGGAAATTGACTTTCCTTTCTTAAACTTAAATAACCCACGTAATGTATAAAGATTTCTGCTTTGTTCGTTTATTAAATTGGCATATTTTTTATATATATCATAATCATTTTCCCTGATAGCCTTTTGTATGAGAACAATAGCTTCCGGTGTTAATAAATGCTTTTCTGAAAATCTCCTATAATGATAATGTCCTCCGGAATCAAGTGGTTTATCCGGATAATTTTCATTATTAAATGCATTTCCATGACGAAGCAAAGTCTCCTTAGCAATAATTTCAAGCCCCACTCCTTCTATTCTTGAAGGTGTCCCTGGAAAATACCGGTTGACCAGTTCAGAATTTAATCCCACAGCTTCAAAAATCTGAGCACCTTTATAACTCCGAATAGTTGAAACGCCTATTTTTGACATAATCTTTAAAAGACCTTTTTTAATAGCTGTAATATAATTTTCAATGGCTGATTCCAGTGTTAAATCCTTTGAAAGTTTTCCTCTTTCCTTTAAATCAGCTAAAGTTTCAAATGCCAAATATGGATTAATTGCACTGGCACCAAAACCTATTAAAACAGCGAAATCCATTACATCCTTTGCTTCTCCTGTTTCAACAACCAGACCTGTCAAATGCCTCTTGCCAACTTTAATAAGATGATGATGAACAGCAGAAACAGCTAAAAGCGATGGCGTAGGAGCTTTTTCTTTATCCATATTCCTGTCACTGATAATAACAAGAGAATAACCTTGATCAACTTTTTTCTCTGCATCCTTGCATAAAGCAGTTAATGCATTTTCAAGTCCTTTACCTGCTTTTTTACTATTAAAAAGCATTGGAATAACAACAGCCCTGAATTCTTTAACATTAATATTCCGTATTTTTTCCATGTCCTCATTAGTAAGAACTGGATGTGAAAGTTTAAGCTGATGGCAATGCTTGGGAGTCTCATCCAGAAGATTCTTTTCTCTTCCTACAAAACTCATTAAAGACATTACAAGGTTCTCCCTGTAAGGGTCAATAGGAGGATTGGTTACCTGTGCAAAAAGCTGTTTGAAATATTTTGTTAAAAGCTGGGGACGGTCTGATAAAACCCCTAAGGATTCATCATCACCCATTGAGCCAATAGGTTCCTGGGCATTTTTTGCCATTGGGGAAAGTATCATGTTTAAATCTTCTATTGAATAACCAAAAACTTTCTGCTTTGTAATTAAATTTTCACTATGCACTTTAATAGAAACCGGCGTCTGGAATAAACCTTTTAATTCAATCTTATTTCTCTCCAGCCAGCGCCTGTAAGGTTTCTGCCTGGATACTGATGCTTTAATCTCATTATCCTTTATAATTCTTCCAATGGAAGTATCAACAAAAATCATTTTTCCGGGAGCAAGCCTGCCTTTTTCTAAAATATCTTCAGGAGGAATATCCAACACCCCAATTTCTGAAGCTAAAATCAACTCACCCTTCTTGGTTACAATATACCGGGCAGGACGAAGCCCGTTTCTATCAAGGATAGCACCAATTTTTATTCCATCTGTAAAAGCAATGGCAGCAGGCCCATCCCATGGCTCCATAATTGCAGCATGATATTCATAAAAAAACCGTTTGTCCGTACTTATATGATATTTTACTCCAAAAGCTTCTGGTATCATCATAATCATGGAATGCTCTACACTTCTCCCTGCTGATACTAATAATTCATAAGCATTGTCAAACATGGCGGAATCACTGCCATTTTTAATAATTACAGGAAATAATTTTTTAATATCTTTTCCAAAAAATTCTGATGATAAAGTTGATTCACGGGCATTCATTTTATTAATATTTCCCCGCAAAGTATTAATTTCTCCATTATGAGCTAAATAACGAAAAGGCTGTGCCAAAGGCCATGAAGGGAATGTATTTGTACTGTAACGCTGGTGAACCAGTGCCATGGCACTTTTAAACCTTTTATCCATAAGATCAGGGAAAAAAGATTCAAATTGAGGAGCTACAAACATACCTTTATAAGTTATAGTCTGACATGAAAAAGATGGGATATAAAATTCATCAATAGAATATTTCATTTTTAAAGCAGCATTTTCTATACATTTTCGAACTATATAAAGTTTGCGTTCTAATTCTTTATCAGCAAGTCCGGGAAAACTGACAAAAACCTGTTTCATAAACGGCATAACATCTCTTGCCATCTCACCCAGACAATCAGGACAAACAGGAACATCACGCCATCTGAGGATAGTCCCTCCTTCTTTTTTTATGACAGTTTTAACTATCTCTTCAATCTGTTTACGGGACTTTTCTTCTTGAGGTAAAAAAAGAAAGCCAACACCATATTCTCCTTTTTTAGGAATGGAAAAACCTATTTTTTTTATTTTATTAAAAAAAAAATCATGAGGTATCTGAAGAATCATACCTGCCCCATCACCGGTTTTTAAATCCCCGCCAACAGCTCCCCTGTGAACTAAATTCTTTAAAATAGTTACTCCATCCCTTACAATCTGATGAGAAGAAGTTCCATTAACATTAACAACAAAGCCCACACCGCAACTGTCATGCTCATAATCTGGGTTATATAATCCTTTTTCCATTACCTTAATCCTTTAAAACCTTTATATTATTTAAAATCCCTTAAATATTTACAATAATATATTTCCTTGTCAAGATATTTTTATTTTCACTTTATTTCTCTTTAAAACATCAAGTGCTGCTGGAAAAAGTGATAATATTCTTTCCAATACACCCTGTACCATAGAAATACATACACCATAATTAGTGATGGGAACCTCATACTCTCTTGCTTTTTTTATTTTCTTCCCAATATCTTTTAAAAGTTGAATAGGTTTATCAATAGGTTGCTTTTTAACTAATTGTTCATAAATCGTATCCCACCAGGTGAAGAAAGTAGTTGCATGTGCAGTTTTATTCCAATATTTTGTTTATTGTTTTTTTCATAAATATCATAATTTTTTTGGTTATATTTTTAATTTTTATAATAGCAATCATTTTTAAAAAGTGTTTAAAAGATAAATAATTTCTTCCATTTTACTTTGTTTTAAAATAGACTGGGAAAGGTTTTCTGCATTTTTTAAATTAATTTGAGAAATGAATTTTTGAATTTTAGGGAAATAAATAGGATCCAAACTTAACATTCTGATACCAATACCCAATAAAAAGGGTATATATTTTTCTTGATGCGCCATATCACCACAGACAGAAATTTCAATCTTATGTTTTAAGGCAGAATCAACTATTTTTTTAATTGCTCTTAATACTGAAGGATGATAAGGTAAATAAAGTGAAGCTACCTTTTCGTTTGTCCTGTCAACAGCAAGCATATATTGAATAAAATCATTGGTCCCTATAGAAAAAAATTCAGATTCCCTGGCAAAATCATCAATGATTTCTACTACAGAAGGAAGTTCCACCATCATACCTATTTTTGGTTTATCATTATGAGCTAATTTTTCTTTTTTTAAAGATTCTATACAACTGAAAACAATATTTTTAGCCTCTAAAAATTCTTCAAGAGAAGAAATCATAGGGAACATGATTTTAATTTTAGCTTTCTCATCTGCTCGAAGCATTGCCCTGATCTGCTGTTTAAAGATTTCTTTATTCTGCAGGGAAAATCGAATAGATCTCATTCCCAGGAAAGGATTTTTTTCACTTGCATTTTGATAATAAGAGAGAACTTTATCCCCGCCAATATCCAGTGTTCTAAAAGTAATCTCCTTTCCAGGCATTCCTTCTATTAATTTTTTATAAATAACCAACTGCTCTTCTTCTGATGGAAAATCCCTTCGTATTAAAAAAGGAAACTCAGTACGATATAGTCCAATCCCTTCTAAATGAAGTTCACAGGCTGTTTTTAAATCACTTAAAAGATTAATATTTGCCATTAACTTCACACGAATATTATCCTTAGTCCTGGTTATTTTTTTAACAAAACGTTTTTGCTGCTTAAGACTGATACGAGCTTTATTTCTTTTTTTAAATGTTTCTATAATATCAGAGGAAGGATTTAAGTAAATATTACCAAGGTCTGCATCCATCAGTATCTTTGTATTTGCAGATATTTTTAAAAGAAACAGCTCATCAATAATAATAAGTGGTATCTGAAGAGAACGTGCCAGAATAGAAAGATGGGAAGTAACTCCCCCACTTATTAAAATAATTCCACTGGCTTTTTCAGCAGTGAGTTTTAAAATGTCTGATGGAAAAAGGTCCTTTGCAATAATAATATGATTTTCCACATTACTCCACTGGCAAATATCTTTAGTAAGGTTTCCCATCAAGCGAATGATAAGATCTTCTATATCCTGAACTTTTTCCTGTATATATGGATTAGAACTCTCTGAGAAAATATTCACATACTTTCTTCCTATCTGTAATATAGCCTGAGGAGGATTAACATCCTGCTGGATTAGTTTAGTCATGGCTTTAGTAAATTCTTTATCTTTCAGTATTAAAAGGTGAGCAGTAAAAATAAGAGAAGCTGCATCAGATAATTTTTCTTCTACTTGTTTTTGTAAATTTTCTAATTGAATTTCAGTTGACCTAACAGCATTATTAAAATTTTTTAATGTATATTTATTATATTTTTTTTGTTCAAGGAAGTGTATAGCTCTTACTTTGTCTGGAATAATTATATTAGAATAAGCATAACCCTCAGAAGCCGGCTTTCCTTTTATAAATTTTTTTTCAGGTATTATTTCATTGATTTCCTTTTGCTTATTTTTTTTATGCAATGATATAATCATTTCAGTATTTTCTATAAGATTAGCAAGCTGGGAAGCTACAGCTTTTAAAACCATAATATCTCTTGTTTTAAAATAATTTTTTTTATCACGCTGCAGCATTAAAACTCCTATCCTTGAAATTCCACGTAAAATAGGGATAGCTAAGAAAGATTCATAAAATTCTTCATTTATACCGGAAATTGCTTTGAAGTGAGGATTATTCTTCCCGATTTTTTCAATAATTACTCTTCTTTCTTTTAAAGAATAACCAGCTATACCATCACCTAATTTAAGTTTAACTTTTCCCACTGATTTTGAATTTAATCCCTTTGTAGCTTTTAATGTAAGTTCATTTGTGTTTTCATCATATATATAAATGGAACAAACATCTACTTTTAAATTTTTTACAACTAAATTAATAATTTTTTGAAAGATGGTTTTTATATCTGTACTTTCACTGAATATCTGATTTAGTTCACCAATGTTACATATATTACATAATAATTGGACATGATCTTTAACCATAATTCAACAACCTAATCCTACAATTCGTAAATAAATTTTTTAAGCAATCCTACATACAAATTTTATAATATTTAATCCAATACTGAAATATAATATAAAATTTTTTATTGTCAATTTTAATTCCATCATAAAAGTAATTAAAAAAAAGCTTGACACAATAATAAAAAGGGATTATATTATAGACCATAAGACTAATTTAGTCGATAAATCGAAATATAATATAAGGATAAAAATATGGAAAAATCACAAAAAAATGTTGGAGAAATTATTATAAAAGCAGCGCAGGGTATCTTTGCTCGATTTGGTTTTAATAAAACCACTATGGATGAAATAGCAAAGGCAGCTCATAAAGCAAAGAGTTCAATA
Source organism: uncultured bacterium (assembly GCA_965373035.1). Lineage (GTDB taxonomy): Bacteria > Spirochaetota > JAHITG01 > JAHITG01 > JAHITG01 > CBDVEP01. Next base: position 58,561 of record CBDVEP010000001.1, on the reverse strand, counting down.
TATCACTATTTCAAAAGTAAGGAAGAAATTTTTCAAACAATAGTAGAAAAAGAAAGTTGTGTATTAAAAGAAGAAATCATAAAAGCTATCAATCAGGAAGATACTCCCCAGAAAAAATTGCGTGCTTGTATTATAACAAGAATGACAGTTCTTCACCGTTTAGCAAATTTCTACAGTGCACTTAAAGAGGAGTATCTTGAATATTACAGTTTTATTGAAAAAGTAAGGAAAAAGCATTTTGAAGATGAGATTAAAATAATTAAAACGATATTAAAAGGAGGAATTGATCAGAATATTTTTATTGTCCAGGATTTAGAGTTAACAGCATTTACTATCATTATGGCATTAAAAGGGTTAGAGTATCCCTGGGCAATAGAAAATGATTCCTTAAAAATTGAAGAAAGCATTGATAAGCTGTTAGATCTTCTTTTTAATGGGATAATTAAACAATAATTTTTTTTGTCTATAAACCGACTAAAAAACCTGATTAGTCTATAATTACAAAGAGGAGGATTTATTATATGAAAAAGTTTTCTGAATTAGTGATTAAACACCGCAAAATAGTTATTTTCACTACTGTTTTTATTACTTTAGTTTTAGGGTATTGCCTGAAGGATTTAACAATCAATGCAGATATAACAAGTTATTTGCCTAAAAGCGATCCAGTTGTAAAACTATTTAATTACATAGGAGAAGAATACGGCGGAAATTCTTTAGCAATGGTTGCTCTTGAAACAGATGATATTTTTAATAAAGAGACAATTGAACAATTGAATTATTTAACTTCACAATTTAAACTTCTTGATGGAGTTTCCTATGTTACAAGTCTTGCTAATGTTCTTGATATTAAAAAAGGAGAGGATGGAATAGAAATCGGGCGTCTTATTAATGAATATGCTTTACCAAAGACAGCTAAAGAACTTCAAAAACTTAAAAAATATACTCTTTCAAAGGATATGTATCGAGGTCGTCTTATTTCAGATGATGCAAAAGCAACACTTATTATTTGCCGTTTAAATGTAGAAATTGATAAGATAGAAACAGCAAAGCAGTTAAAAGAAATAATTAAAAAGGCAAATTTAAAGGAAAAAGTGTATTTTGGCGGAATACCTTTTCAGATGATAGATATCAGCGATATTATCCTGAATGATATGAGGGTACTAATTCCATTTATTCTCCTCTTAATTTTTATATCACTTTTTTTAAGCTTTCGTACTTTAAGAGGAGTTCTCCTCCCTATCCTTTCTGTACTAATTAGTACAATTTGGACACTGGGGATAATGAGTGTTTTAAAAATTCCACTTACTGTTATCTCAAATATTATCCCGGTAATTCTTATTGCTGTTGGAAGTGCTTACAGCATACATGTAATTAGCAAGTTTAATGAAGAATCAGATATAGATGAAGATAAATTAAACCATTCAAAAAGAGCTTTAAAAGAAATTGGAATCCCTGTAATACTTGCAGCAGTAACTACAACAGCAGGGTTCATGGCTTTTGTTTTTGGCTCTTATTTAAGCATGATCCAAGAATTTGGAATATTTGCCGGATTAGGAGTTCTGTTTTCGTTACTTATTTCAATTACTTTTGTTCCTTCTGTTTTATCATTATTATCCCTTAAAAATAAGACTGCATACTTGAATGATAATATTAAAAAGAAAGATGGGATTACTCGATTCATGGATAAGATTGGTGAATGGGTTTTAAAAAATGAAAAAAAGATTATTGCTGCCGGGATTGTTATTGTTATTATTAGTGTTCTGGGGATACCAAAAATACAGCGAAAAGTAGATATGCTGGATTATTTTCAACATGGAAGTAGTATCAGATTAACTGAAAAAATAATGCAGAATAAATTTGGCGGGTCTATTCCCATTCAAATTTTAGTAAAAGGAGATATCCAGGATCCTGCTGTTCTTACAGAAATGAAAAAAATGGAAGATTTTTTAGAATCCCTTGATGATGTTAAAAATTCTCAGTCCGTTGCTGACCTTATCGAAGAAATGTCTGATGTAATGGGTGAAGGGAAAGTTATTCCGGATAGTAAAGACAAGGTATGCAATCTCTGGTTTCTTTTGGAAGGAGAAGAGGTTATGAGCCAACTGGTTAATGATGATAAAACTGAGGCAATTATTCAAGCAACTATTGCCAGTGTTAATACAAAACGAATGCGAAGTTTAGTAAAAAATATTGAGCGATATATTAATCGAACTAAATCATCTTCATTTACCTTTACTCAAACAGGAATGCCATCTATTTATCAGCATTTAGATGATAGTATGCTGCAAAGTCAAATCCAGAGTTTAATTATTGCTATTATTTTGGTATTTATTTGCCTTGTATTTCTACTTCATTCATTTATTGGCGGATTAATAGGACTAGTTCCAATTGTATTCACGCTTATAGTTGTTTTTGGTTTTATGGGTTTCTCAGGAATTCCTTTGGATATTGCCACTGTACTGGTAGGAAGTATTTCAATTGGTATTGGAATAGACTATTCAATTCATTTTGTAAGCCGGTTCCGTAAGGAATTTAAAAAAGATAAAACCGAGCTTGAAGCACTGGACAGGACACTTGAAACAAGTGGCAAGGCAATACTAATCAACGTAATAACTGTAATGCTGGGATTTTTAGTGCTTCTTTTAGCTAATTTAATTCCATTAAGACGATTTGGTATTCTGGTTGCTATCACTATGATTGGTTCAGGAGTTAGTGCTATCACATTATTACCATCAATAATCCTTGCAACAAAAGCCGGTTTTATTGGTGATTTTCAAAGATTTATAAATATGTCAAAAAATCATTTCATGAAAAAAAATAAGTCATGAATTGAATGATAAAATTTTTTAATCTAAAAGAGGAGGAAATTAAAATGAAAAAATTTATGTTATTTACTTTTTTATCATTACTAATAATAATATTTGTTTCTCAGGTTCAGGCAGAGGAGAAAAAAATTACAGCTTCGCAAATTCTTAATAAGGCTGACGATGTTATTAATGCTCCCAAGGATCAGAATTTAAAAATAAAACTTGTCCTGACTGACAAAAAAGGAAAAGAAAAAATTCGAAAGATGAGTATGCTTCAGAAAGGCAGTGAAAAAAGAATGGTAAAATTTCTTTCACCGGCTAATCAAAAAGGTATTGCTTTTCTTTCACTGCCAAACGATATTATGTATCTTTATCTGCCTGCTTTTAAAAAAGTAAGACGAATTGCTTCTCATGTAAAAAATACTAAATTTGCAGGGACTGACTTTTCCTATGATGATATGGAAGCAAAAAGATATTTAGAAAAATATATTCCAAAGTTACTTAAAAAAGAAAAAAATTATTATATCCTTCAACTTAATCCACGGAAGGGAATAAAAACAGATTATTCAAAATTAATTATGAAAGTAAGAACTGACAATTTTTATCCTGTTAAAATTGAACATTATAATAAAGGTGGAAAACTCTATAAAATAATGATTAGAAAAAAAATAGAGAAAGTTAAAGGATACTGGATATCAAAAGAATCGGAAATGAATAACCTGAAAGCAAAACATAAGACAAAAATGATTATTGAAGATGTAAAGTTTGATTCCGGACTGTCTAACAGCAAATTCACAAAACGTTACTTAAGCAGATAAAAATATATATATCTAAAGAAAAGTGGAGGTACTTATAATGAAGAAGTTCTTAATAGTATTGATAATATTTTTATTCTTGCCAATTTTTCTTTCAGCAGATACTTCTTTTGAAGGTGAGATAAAATCAGATATAAGAGCCAAAATAAAAAAAGGAAATTACTTGTATAATGAAGAAAATTTATTGTTGAAATATCAAGCAGACGTATCTGATAATCTTGCAGGATTTGCTTCTTTAAATTTTCGGTATCAAAATTTTTCTGATGTTAGTACCCCGCAGGATTTAAATAATCGTATAAATGTAGAACCAATTGAATTACAATTAAAGGAAGCTTATATTGATTATTATGGCTTTCTTTTTGATAAGCTTGATTTAAGAGCCGGGAAACAAAGAATTGCATGGGGAACTGCTGACAAATTAAATCCAACTGATAATTTAAATCCTGATGATTTAACAGATATTTTTAATTTTGGTGAAAAGATACCTACAATTGCAATAAAGGCAACATACTATTTTCCAAAAGAAATATCCTTACAGGGAATCTGGATTCCTTATTTTACTTCATCAAGATTTTCTGACAATGAATTTAATTACCCGGAAATGTTAACCCATGGCTTAAAAACAGGTATTAGTCAACAGTTGGGAGTCAGTCCGGATATTTCAGGGCTTATTGAGATGCCTGAAAAAAAAGCAGGAAATTCAATGTTTGGTATAAAACTTTCAGGTAAATTATTTAATTTTGATCTTTCAATGAGCTATTTCAAGGGCTATGATGATTTGCCAATAGTTAAAAAAATGTATATTGATGCCACAGGAATTACAACTGGAGATGTTAAGGCAAATTATAAAATGAAGTTCCCTGAAATGCAGGTAATAGGTCTTGATACAGCAGGTGAATTATTTAAAATCGGAGTATGGGCAGAAGCAGCCTGCTTTATACCAAAGGAAGTTAAAATTATAACAACAACTGAAATGCCTACTGCAACTTCTTTTAACACAAATACAGTGCTCGATAAAGAACCATATTTTAAATACACAATAGGATTTGACTATACATTTAAAAACGGGATTTACATTAATTCACAGTTCATCCATGGTTTTTTTGTTGAACGGGGTTATCATCAGGAGAAATCACAGGATTATATAATTGCAAGAATAGAGATGAAATTTTTTCAGGAAAAATTAAAACTAGGATTAAATGGAGCAATAGGAGTAAAGGATTTAAATAAAGCAAAAAAATTTAAAGATGTAAAAAAGAAATCAGGCAATATGTGGGGACCAGAAATCACATACTACCCGGCAGACAGCACAGAATTAACTCTTGGCTGTATGGCAATTGAAGGGTCTGATGAAACATTCTTTGGCAAATTAAAAGATGATGACCAGATATATTTAAAATTCAAGTTGTTTTTTTAATAATTCTTTAGCCGTTATGGAAAAAAGGAGGAAAATGAACAGTCAAATAGCAGGAATTGAGATTTATTTACCAGAGAAAAGACTTACAAACTTTGATTTAGAAAAAATGGTTGATACTTCTGACGAATGGATTATGCAAAGGACGGGCATAAAAGAAAGAAGAATTGCAGATAGTAACGAGAGTGCATCTGATTTAGGCACTAAAGCAGCTAAAAAGTTATTAAAGAAATCAAATATAGAGCCTGATGAAATTGATTTAATGGTTGTATCAACTTTAACACCGGATAGGATTTTACCATCAACTGCGTGTAAAATTCAACATAATATTGGAGCTAAAAATATACCTGCTTTTGATATATCAGCAGCCTGTACTGGATTTATATACGCATTTACAATTGCAGAGCAGTTTATAAAAAATGAGAAATATAAAAATGTATTAATTATAAGCACTGAAATCATGAGTAAATTTGCAAATTGGGAAAATCGTTCTACCTGTATATTATTTGGTGATGGTGCCAGTGCAGTTTTATTAACAAAGTCAAATAATTATAACCAAATTTTATCATCATATATAAAAGCTGATGGGTATGGTGTTGAATATTTGAATATTCCTGCAGGCGGAAGTAAACTGCCTGCCTCTGAAAATACAATAAAAAACAAACAACATTATTTACAAATGAACGGCAAAGAAGTTTTTAAGTTTTCTATATGGGCTTTTAAAGAGGCTTTACTCAATGGCATAAAACAAGCTGACATTAAATTAGAAGATGTTGATTTAATTATCCCACATCAGGCAAATTATAGAATTATAGAATCAAATGCTAAAAAATCAAATATTCCAATGGAAAAATTTTATTTAAATCTTGATAGATATGGAAATACATCATCTGCTTCAATTCCTATTGCTTTATATGAAGCTTTAAATGAAGGAAGAATAAAAAAAGGTGATATAATTGCCTTAATAGGATTTGGCGGTGGTTATACCTGGGGTTCTGTGATTTTAAAATGGTGAAAAATGATTTATTGGATTGATACTACCCTAATTTTAATAAGGAAATAATCATGAGATATACAGTAATGATAAAAATTAAATTATTTTATTTTTAAAAAAGGATAATAATGAAAAATTATTTTAATATTTCAATTGATGAAAACAACATACCTGCACATATTGGTATAATACTTGATGGGAATAGAAGGTGGGCGAAAAAAAGAGGACTACCACCAATGGAAGGGCACAAAGCCGGGGCTGAGAATCTGGGCAAAATTATAAAATTTTTTAAGAAAACAGGAATAAAAATTTTATCAGTTTATGTTTTTTCAACAGAGAACTGGAAACGCTCTATAAAAGAAGTAAATTTTTTAATGAATTTATTATTGGAACATTTTAAAATAAATTTAAAATTATTTCAAAAAAATAAAATAAAAATAGTACATAGTGGAAGATGGAGCAAGATTCCTTCTCCAATAAAAACAGCAATTATAAACACTGTTAAAAAAACAAAAAATAATGATGAATTTATTTTTAATGTGTGTTTTAATTATGGCGGAAGATCTGAAATTATTGATGCTGTTAAAAAGATGTATAAAACTATTAAAAAAAAAGAATTTACTATTAAAAAATTAAATGAAAAATCATTCAACCAATTTCTTTATCATTCTGAAATACCAGAACCAAATTTAATCATTAGAACAAGTGGAGAAATAAGAACAAGTAATTTTTTATTATGGGAGTCAGCTTATTCTGAATGGTATTTTACAAAAACATTATGGCCTGATTTTAACGAGAAAGAATTGATTAAATCAATAAAAGATTATCAGAAAAGAAAGAGAAGATTTGGGAAATAAAAGAGAAGTCATTATTAAAAAAAAATTAATATACTAAAAATTAATTTTCAAAAGATGTAAAAATAAAAAATTACGAGGAGGTGTGAGAATGAAAAATTCAGGAAATGTAGTTATTAGAAAAGTTGAATCAAACAAAGATTTAAAAGAATTCATAAAATTACCTTACAAACTTTATAAAGATAATCCTCACTGGGTACCACACCTTAAAAATGAAATCAGACATCTGCTTAACATTAAAAAGAACCCCTTCTGGAAACATGCTGGAAGAGATTTATTTCTGGCAGTAAAAAATAATAAAGTTGTTGGCAGAATTGCTGCAATAGATAATTATACTTATAATAAACTTCATCAAACAAAGACTGGGTTTTTTGGTTTCTTTGAATCTATTAATGATTTAAAAGCAACAAAAAAATTATTAGATGCTGCTATTGAATGGAACATAAAAAGAGGTTTTAATTTAATAATGGGACCATTTAATCCAAGTATAAATGATGAGTGTGCCTTTTTATTAGAAGGTTTTAATTATGATCCTACTATTGTGATGCCATATACACATAAATATTATCTTGATTTAATGGAAAAAAGTGGATTTAGAAAAGCAAAGGATTTGTATGCATTAATAAAATATGCAAAAGACGGCATACCCGAAAGAATAGAGAGAATGGTTAACATTATTAAAAAAAGAACAGGCGTAAAAGTAAGACCTTTTGAAATGAAATATTTTAACCGGGACATGCAGATATTAAAAGATATATACAATACAGCATGGGAGAAAAACTGGGGATTTGTGCCAATGACTGAAGAAGAACTTAATTTAGCAGCTAAAGAAATGAAACCGTTTGTTGACCCTGAACTTTGTGTAATTGCTGAAGTTAATGGAGAACCAATAGGTGTTGCTATTACAGTGCCTGATATAAATCAGGTTTTGAAACATTTAAATGGCAAATTAGGAATACTGGGAATACTTAAATATTTATATTATAAGCGTAAAATAAAAGGTATTCGTTCATTAATCGGTGGTGTAAAAAAAGAATGGCGAGGTAAAGGTATTATTGCTGTTTTATATTATGAAACTGAAAAAGCCTGTTATCAATTAGGCTATGAATGGTGCGAACTCGGCTGGAATCTTGAAGATAATTATTTAATAAACAAGTTTGATCAGGATTTAGGTGGAAAAATTTATAAAAAATACAGGATATATGAGAAGAAAATTTAATTATATGAAAGATAAAAAAGTAGGCATAGCACTGGGGAATGGTGGTGCTAAAGGTATATCGCACATAGGAATATTAGAAGTACTTGAAAAAAACAATATAAAAATAGATGAAATTTCAGGATGCAGTATTGGTGCTATTGTTGGAGGGGCTTATGCTGCTGGTGTTTCTATTGAAAAAATGAAAGAGATTGCTTTTAGTATAAATTTAAAAAAAACATTAAATTTGTTTGATTTCACAAATCCATCAACAGGTGGAATTGTTAAAGGGAAAATAGTAGAAGAATTCCTTGAAGATATTTTACCTGTAAGAAGATTTGAAAATTTAAAAATTCCATTTAAATGTGTTGCAACTGATATAAAATCAGGGAAAGAAGTTATATTTGATAAAGGTGATTTAGTTCCAGCTATACGGGCAAGTATTTCTATCCCTGGATTTTTTATGCCTTATGAATATCAGGGTAAATTACTTGTTGATGGTGGTGTTATTAACCCTGTACCTGTAAATTTGTTAGATAAATCTGATTATAAAATTGCTGTTGTTGTTCAGGAATATAAAAAAATTAAAAAGTGGTCAAAAAGAAAAATGAAAATAGAAACTAAAATTAAAAAATTTTTAAATGAAAGATTTTCACCAATAATAAAGTATTTACCAGATTATAAAAAAAGAAATAAAAAGTCAGGAATGATAAATATTTTATCATCAACTATTGATATTATGTCTAATGAAATATTGGAATTTAATTTAAACAATTACAATGTGAATTTAATCATCAAGCCTGCTGTGGATAATATTGCTGCATTAGGTTTTTATGATGGATATAAAAGCTATTTAAAAGGAATTAAAGCTACTGAGGATATTATGCAAAAAATAAAATTATGAGGAAAAAATGTTAATAAATGTGATTTTATTTCTTCCCAATCCCTTAAAAAAATATTTCTAATAAAAATTTCACTTCTTTTATAACAGTATTAATATCATATTTTTTTATTTAAGGCAGTATTAATAAATAATATTAAAAAAATTTGTAAGGAGCCGGAGAATCTTCTGTATAAATATATATATGAACATTAATTATGCATATATTTTACAAATAAACTACTTGCACTAATATTGTGCAACAACATCATTTCTACATAAATATCTTTTCTATAATCATTTAATTATAAACAAATTATAAAATATGACTTGGCATAGTAATTGCTTTATAATATTTGAAAGTTCGCAAGTTATGACTTGCGAATTTTTTTTAAATATCAAAAACTGGATTGATATTTAAAAATTGTTTAATGATTAATTTTAAAATTAAGGAGGCTAAAATGAGAAAAATAGCAATTTATGGAAAAGGTGGAATAGGTAAGTCAACTACGACCCAAAATATTGTAGCAGGACTTACTGAAATGGACAAGAAGATTATGGTTGTGGGTTGTGACCCTAAGGCAGACTCTACACGTCTTCTTCTTGGTGGTCTTGCTCAAACAACAGTTCTTGATACTCTTCGGGAAGAAGGTGAAGATATTGATATTGAAGAAGTCATTAAAGAAGGATATGGAAAGACCAGATGTGTTGAATCAGGCGGACCTGAACCTGGCGTCGGATGTGCAGGCAGGGGCATTATAACCGCTATTAATCTTCTTGAACAACTTGGTGCTTATGATGATAAGTATGAAATTGATTATGCTTTTTATGATGTTCTTGGTGATGTTGTATGCGGCGGATTTGCCATGCCTATGCGGGAAGGAAAAGCACGGGAGATCTACATTGTTGTATCCGGTGAAATGATGGCAATGTATGCTGCAAACAATATCTGTAAAGGTATTGTTAAATTTGCTGATTCAGGCGGTGTAAGACTTGGCGGACTTATCTGTAACAGCCGTCAGGTTGACAATGAACAAGAGATGATTACAGAGCTGGCAAAAAAACTGGGAACTCAAATGATATACTTTGTCCCAAGAGAAAAAGTTGTCCAGAGAGCAGAAATAAACAGAAAGACTGTAATTGAGTATGAACCTAAACATCCCCAGGCAGATGAATATAGAGCTCTTGCAAAAAAGATGGACGAAAATAAAATGTTTGTAATCCCAAAACCAATACAAATGGAAGAGCTTGAAAAACTTCTTATAGACTTTGGTATTGCAAACTAAAAAATTATAAAATGGAGGATATATTATGTCTATGTTAATGATAAGATCAATAGTAAGACCTGAAAAAACTGATGCAGTACTTGCAGGATTGCTTGAAGCAGGATGTCCTGCGGTTACAAAGGTATCAGTATTTGGCAGGGGTAAACAAAGAGGATTAAAAGTTGGAGAAGTAACCTATGATGAACTTCCAAAGGAGTTACTGATAACTGTAATCCCCCAGAAAGATAAGGAATTTGTTATCAGAACTATTATTAAGAATGCAAAAACAAAAGAATCCGGAGCTTATGGTGATGGTAAAATATTTGTTACACAGGTAGATGAAGTATATACAATAAGTTCCGGCAATAAGGAAAAATAATTAAGGAGAAACCCATGAAAGAAGTAATGGCAGTAATTCGCATAAATAAAATTAATGAAACAAAAAGGGCACTTTCAGAAGCAGGCATATCATCCTTTACAGCTACTGGTAAAGTTCTTGGCAGAGGAAAAGGAGTAGTTGACTATAGAATACTTCATGGTGCAGAGAATGGTTATCAGGAAGCAATTGCCCAGCTTGGACAGGGACCAAGGCTTGTTCCTAAAAGGCTTATTACAATTATTTTACCTGATGATAAAATTGATATTGCTGTTAAGACTATAATTGAGGTGAATCAAACTAGAAATGCAGGTGATGGCAAAATATTTGTAATGCCTGTTATGGATGCTATAAGAGTCAGGACAGAAGAAACAGGAAATAATATCCTTGACTAAAAAAAAGGAGGAAGTTATGACTAAGAATACAAAGTTTCCTGATGTGGAAACTCTTAAGGAAGATATTCTCAAAAAGTATCCTCCAAAGGTTGCAAGAAAAAGAAATAAGTCAATAGTTATTAATAATCCCAAAGAAGATCAGGAAATACAGGCAAATATAAGAACCATTCCCGGTATTATTACACAGCGAGGCTGCTGCTATGCCGGATGTAAAGGTGTAGTGCTTGGCCCTACAAGAGATATTATTAATCTTACACATGGTCCTATTGGGTGTGGGTTTTTTAGCTGGGCAACACGACGTAATCAGACACGCCCCGGCCCTGATGGTGATAACTACATGCCTTATTGTTTTTCTACTGATATGCAGGATGACAATATTGTTTTTGGTGGAGAAAAAAAACTCAGGCAGGCTATTCAGGAAGCTTATGATATTTTTCATCCAAAAGCCATAGGTATATTTTCCACCTGCCCTGTTGGATTAATCGGTGATGATGTTCACGGTGTTGCTAAAGAAATGAAGGAGAAACTTGGTATTAATATTTTTGGATTTTCCTGTGAAGGATATAAAGGTGTAAGCCAGTCTGCCGGTCATCATATTGCCAATAACCAGATTTTCAAACATGTAGTAGGTCTTGATGATACTGTTCAGGATGGAGAATTCAAAATCAATCTTCTTGGTGAATATAACATTGGCGGTGATGCATTTTTAATTGAAGATCTTCTAAAACGCTGCGGCATAACTTTGATATCCACATTCAGCGGGAATTCAAGTATTGACCAGTTTGCTAATTCTCATACTGCTGATCTCAACCTTGTTATGTGCCACAGGTCAATTAACTATATAGCTGGAATGATGGAAAAAAAATTTGGAATACCATGGATAAAAATAAATTTTTTGGGAGCAAAAGCCACATCAGAATCATTAAGAAAAATTGCACAGTATTTTGGCAAAAAAAGTCTTATTGATAGGGTTGAAAAAATAATTGAAGAGGAAATGAAAGAAGTCATAAAAGCCCAAAAAGAAATAACACCCAGGACAAAGGGTAAACTTGCTATGATTTTTGTTGGTGGTTCCCGAGCTCATCATTACCAGAATGTTTTTCATGAAATTGGCATGGAAACAATTGCCGCAGGATATGAATTTGCCCACAGGGATGATTATGAAGGAAGGGAAGTTTTACCTGATATCCAGGTTGATGCTGACAGCAGAAATATTGAAGAGCTGAAAGTTGAAAAAGACCCGAAGAGATACAACTTAAGAAAAAGCCCTGAAGAACTTGAAAAATTAAAGAAAAAAGGTCTGGCTATTAGTGAATATAAAGGTATGATGACAGAAATGAAACAAAATTCAATTGTAATAGATGATATAAGTCAATATGAAATGGAAAAGCTAATTGAACAATATAAGCCTGCAATATTCTGTGCTGGAATTAAAGAAAAATATGTTGTTCAAAAAAGGGGGTTCCCCATGAAACAGCTTCACAGTTATGATTATGGTGGTCCCTTTGCAGTATTTAAAGGTGCTATTAATTTTTACGAAGAAATTGACCGTGCTATAAATACAAAAATATGGCAGTTAATTAAACCACCGTGGAAAAATGAACCGGAGATCACTGCAACTTTTGTTGTTGATTAATAGGAGGTTAATATGCTTTTAAGACATACAACAGATGAAATCAAAGAAAGAAAAGCACTTACTGTAAACCCGGCAAAGACATGCCAGCCTATTGGAGCAATGTATGCTGCACTTGGAATACATAGCTGTATGCCGCATAGTCATGGTTCACAGGGATGCTGTGCTTATCATAGAAGTACACTTACCAGGCATTATAAAGAACCTATAATGGCTGCAACAAGTTCTTTTACTGAAGGGACATCAGTATTCGGGGGTCAGGCAAACTTAATACAGGCAATTAATAATATTTTTACAATTTACAACCCGGATATAATTGCTGTTCATACCACATGCCTTTCCGAAACAATAGGCGATGACGTAAATCAGATCTGTCAAAAAGCAAGAGATGACGGAAAAGTTCCTGAAGGAAAGTATTTAATACACACAAACACTCCCAGTTATGTTGGTTCTCATGTGACTGGTTTTGCAAACATGGTAAAAAGCATGGTTAAACATTTTTCAGAATCAACAGGCAATAAAAAAAAGCAAATAAATATAATTCCAGGATGGGTTGAACCTTCAGATATGCGGGAGATAAAAAAAATCACAAAAGAGATGAATATTAAAACAGTCCTATTTCCTGATACATCTGATGTTCTTGATGCTCCTCAAACAGGTAAACATATTTTTTATCCAAAAGGCGGAGTTACTATACCTGAACTGAAAAGCACTGGAGACAGTAAATTTACTCTTGCCCTGGGAAATCTTGCATCAGAGTCAGCAGCAAAAGAGCTCGATACAAAATGCAAGGTTCGATATAAGTTACTTGATCTTCCCATAGGACTTTCAGCAACAGACAGGTTTATCCTTGCTTTGAAGAGAACTTTTGATATTGAAGTACCTGATTCCATTACAGAGGAAAGGGGAAGAGTTGTTGACATTATTACTGATATGCAGCAATATTTATACAATAAAAGGGTTGCATTATTCGGTGATCCTGATCATCTGATTGCTCTTACAGAATTTCTTATTGACCTTGACATGAAGCCTGTTCATATTGTCAGTGGAACCCCGGGGAAAGCTTTTGAAAAAAGAATAAGAGAAATAATTGGAGACAAAGTGCCTGATTTAAACATAAAAAATGGTATGAATGCTGATATGTTCCTTCTTCACCAGTGGATAAAGAATAACCCAGTTGATCTTTTAATGGGGAATACCTATGGAAAGTATATTGCAAGAGATGAGGATATCCCATTTATAAGAATGGGATTTCCAATACTTGACAGAATTGGACACAGCTATTTCCCAATAGTAGGATATGCAGGCGCAATGAGAATACTGGAAAAAATACTGGAGGCATTTATGGATCGTCAGGACAGGGATGCCCCTGAAGAGAGTTTTGAATTAGTTATGTAAAAAAGAATGGTTTAATTATATGGAAGAGCTATTAACTGAAAGAAAAAAACAGATATATAGAAAAGGAGATCCTTTTAATATTGCCTGTGAAAAGCACAGTCTTGCAGGTTCTGTAAGCCAGAGGGCATGTGTATTCTGCGGGTCACGCGTTGTACTGTACCCTATTGCTGATGCCCTGCATCTTGTTCATGGACCCATTGGCTGTGCTGTTTATACTTGGGATATAAGAGGAGCTCTTTCTTCCGGTCCACAGCTTCACCGTATGAGCTTTTCAACTGATCTTAAGGAAACAGATGTTATTTATGGAGGTGAAAAAAAACTTTATAATGCACTTGTAGAACTGATAGATGAATATCATCCCAAAGCTGCTTTTATTTATTGTACATGTATTGTTGGTATTATTGGTGATGATATTGATGCTGTTTGTAAAAAAGTAAGTATAGAAAAAAACATACCTGTACTTCCTGTTCATTCAGAGGGTTTTAAAGGAACAAAAAAAGATGGATACAAGGCTGCTTGTGAATCCATATTTAACCTTATTGGCACAGGTTCAATAAAAAATATAAGCAAGTACAGTATTAACATATTAGGAGAATTTAATATTGCAGGTGAATCATGGATTATAAAGGATTACTATAAAAAAATGGGTATTGAAGTTGTTTCTGTTATGACAGGCGACAGCAGGGTTGATGAGATTAAAAAAGCACATGGTGCTTGCCTTAATGTTGTACAATGCTCAGGCTCAATGACAACCCTGGCAAAAATGATGGAAAAAAAATATAACATCCCATTTATGCGTGTTTCATATTTTGGTATTGATGATATGTCAACTGCTTTATATGATGTGGCAAATTTTTTCAAAGATAATTCTGATATTATGGAGAAAACCCAAAAACTTATACAGGAAGAAGTATCTAAAATTCGTCCTCAATTACAGCATTATAAAAGTATACTTCAGGGAAAAAAAGCAGCAATATATGTAGGAGGTGCATTTAAGGCATTTTCTCTTATTAAAGCATTAAATTATCTTGGAATAGAGGTCATACTTACAGGGTCTCAAACAGGAAATAAAGATGATTATTTAAAATTAAAAGATATGTGTGAAGAAGGAACTATAATTATTGATGATTCAAATCCCATTGAGCTTGCGAAATTTGTAATTGAAAAAAAAGCAGATATTATTATTGGCGGTGTAAAGGAAAGACCTATTGCTTATAAACTTGGCATAGGATTCTGTGACCACAATCATGAAAGAAAAAATCCTCTTGCAGGGTATATTGGTATGCTTAATTTTGCCAGAGAAGTTTATTCATCAATCAAAAGCCCTGTATGGCAATTTGCACCAAGGGAAAAAAGCCGCAGAGACTTAAGAGTCACAGAGAATATAAAAAAATATTTATAAAAAATCTCTGTGTTCTCCCTCTGTGTCTCTGTGGTTAAATTTAAATTTTTTTAGGAGTAAAAAATGAAAAGGACAGATAGGAATTTTACAGCAACAAGAAATGCATGTAAGCTTTGTACTCCTTTAGGTGCTTGTATGGTATTTCGCGGTATTAAAAAAGCCATGCCTATTCTTCATGGATCCCAGGGATGTTCAACATATATCAGGCGTTATTTGATAAGTCATTTCAAGGAACCTATAGATATTGCTTCTTCAAATTTCAGTGAACATGCAACAGTATTTGGAGGGGAGGCAAGCTTATGCTTAAGTCTTGAAAATGTTATAAAACAGTATGATCCTGCTGTAATTGGTGTTGCCACAACCTGTTTAAGTGAAACAATAGGAGATGATATAACCATGATTCTTCAAAAGTATCAAGAGGAAAACAAGGATAAAAATTTACCATTATTAGTTCCTGTATCCACTCCAAGTTACATAGGAACACATATAGATGGTTTTCACTCTGCTGTAAAATCTATAGTTATGTCTCTTGCAAGGGATAATTACAAAGGAAAACATGTAAATATTTTTCCCGGCATGGTATCCCCTGCTGATATTCGTTATTTAAAAGAAATACTTACAGATTTCAGACTTGAATATGTCATGCTCCCTGATTATTCAAAAACACTTGATGGCAGTTTATGGAAAGAATATCAGGAAATTCCTGAAGGAGGAACACCTGTAAGTGATATTATGAAAATGGGAGGTGCTAAGGCTAATATAGAATTTGGAAAAGTACTGGAAAAAAAAGAAAGTGCCGGCAAATTTTTAAATAATCAGTTTAATATAACTAACTATAAATTAGGTCTGCCTATTGGGATAAATGAAACAGATAAATTATTTAATATCCTTGAAAAAATATCCGGAGGGCATACACCTGATGAACATACAGAAGAACGCGGAAGACTGATAGATTCGTATGCAGATGGTCATAAATATGTTTTTGAATCCCGTGCAGTAATTTATGGAGAAGAGGATCTTGTTATAGGAATAGCATCTTTTTTAAGTGAAATAGGTGTTATCCCGGCACTTTGTGCATCTGGTGGAGAGAGTGGCTTTTTTAAAGAAAAAATCCGCTCCCTGTTTCCAGATTTTGATGAAATGAATATTTCTGTACAGGACGGAGTAGATTTTACAGAAATAGAAGAAGAGACTGAAAAAATTAAGCCTGATTTTGTTATTGGCAATAGTAAAGGATACAGTCTCACTCGCAGGCTTAACATCCCGCTTATTCGTATAGGATTTCCAATACACGACAGATTCGGAGCACAGAGAACATTGCATTTAGGTTACCGTGGTGCTCAACAGCTTTTTGATAAAATTGTAAATACTATAATTAATAAAAAACAGGAATTATCCCCTGTTGGATATACATATATATAAAAGGAAGTGTAAAATGAGTTTAGAATTATTAAATCATCCATGTTTTAATGATAAGGTAAGACATCTTTTTGGAAGAGTACATCTGCCTGTTGCTCCAAAATGTAATATGCAATGTAATTTCTGTGATCGTAAATATGATTGTGTAAATGAAAGCCGGCCAGGAGTAACAAGCATGGTGCTTAAACCTTATCAGGCTATTTGTTTTCTTGAAAAAATAATTGAAAAGAGATCAGATATTTCTGTGGTTGGCATAGCTGGACCGGGTGATCCTTTTGCTAATCCTGAGGAGACAATGGAAACTTTAAGCCTTGTAAGAAAAAGATATCCTGATATGCTTTTATGTCTTGCAACCAATGGTCTTAATATCCTGCCTTATATAAATGAACTTTCAAAACTTAAAGTAAGTCATGTAACTATTACAATAAATGCTGTTAATCCTGAAATAAGTAAAAAAATATATTCATGGATTTATTATAATAAGAAAGTATTCAGTGCTGAAGAAGGCACAGTTATTTTACTGGAAAAGCAGCTTGAAGCAGTTAAAAAGCTTAAAAGCAAAGGAATAAAAGTTAAAATAAACACAATAATTATTCCCGGTATTAATAATGAACATATTCCGGCTGTTGCTAAAAAAATTTCAGAATATAATGCTGATATATTAAACTGCATTCCGCTTTATCCTGTTAAAAATACAGTTTTTGCCAATATTGATGAACCTTCCATGGAAATGGTTAAACAGGTGCGAAAACAAGCAGGCAGGTATATTTCCCAGATGTATCATTGTGCCAGATGCAGAGCAGATGCAGTAGGTCTTTTAAGGGAACGTATAAATATGAGTTCTCTATCAAAATCAAATCAAACAATACAGGAGGAGAAAAAATGAAAAAACCAAAACATCATATTTTTGTATGTAATTCGTTCAGGCTTACGGGTGAGCCTCAGGGTGTATGCAACAAAAAAGAGGCCCCGGCTCTTCTTCAATATATTGAAGAAGAAATAATTGACAGAGGCATAGATGCAATGGTGTCCAGCACCAGCTGCCTTAAAATGTGTGAAAAAGGGCCGGTTATGATAGTTTATCCGGATAATTACTGGTACGGTGAAGTAACCGAAGAGGTAATCGATAAAATTCTTGATGCCCTTGAAGAAAACAAATCTGTAGAGGATTATCTGATTGCATGAATCTTAGAGGATTTTATGATGAGAGAACTTAAAGAACAAATAAATAAAATTATTAAGAGCCATAAAATAAAAGATGGAATTGTGCGAATAAAAACAAAGGTACTATCGGCTGAAGAAGCAATAGGAAATCCTGAGCATGATGACTATCCTATTCAAAAAGGGCGTGAAAGATTGATGCAGGCTGATTTTAACCGCGATTATGGTGTGGCTTTTACAGATATGTTTGGTAATTATAAAGGCTCTTTGTATGAAATAATAAATATGGAACTAAAAAATAATTTCAGACGAGCTGTATTTATTTCAACTATTAACGCTGTCTTAAAAGGTCTTGGTTCGATTGATAAGACGAGTCACTGCAAGAATGAAGGTCTTGTTAACTGTCAAAAAAAAATAGTTGAATTTATAAGAGAGAACTTTGGAAATCCAAAAATATTTCAGGCGGGTTTTCAGCCCCGCTTTGTGGAGGCACTGAGCAGAGAGTTCGAGCTTCGCGTAACTGATATAGACAAAGATAATATTGGAAAAAAAATTAATGGAGTAACAATAGAATCTCCTGAAAATACTGAAAAAAATATAAAGTGGTGTGATTTAATATTTGCGACCGGCTCAACTTTTGTGAATAACACCTATAAACAATTTATAGTAAAAAACAAACCAACTGTATTTTACGGCGTTACCTGTGCCGGAGCAGTGTATCTTTCGAACTTAAAAAGATACTGTCCGGAAGGAACTTAAACAATAAAAAGTAAAGGAAGAAGGATAAAAGAAAAAAAAATAATAAAAACAGAAATGATTGAAGTGTTGTTAATGTAATTGACATAAAAATAAAAATTAATTTTTAGAGATGATAATAAAATGAATAAAAATATTTCATTAATAATGACATTAATAATGTTATCCGGGATAATAAACTGCAGTAAAAAGCACCAGACAACTGATAAGTCTATTAAAATAGCTGTAGAATTCACAACCCATTCTGCGTGTGCCCATATAGCCAATCAAAAGGGCTGGTATAAAGATGAAGGATTAGCAGTTTTCAGTTATGAAAGTTACATAACAGGTATGGCTTTAGCGGCTGCTTTATCAAGGGGTGATATTGATGCTGCTTATATCTGTTTAATACCTGCAATTAATGCAAAGGCAAATGCTAATGTGCCAATAAAAATTGTTGCCGGAATCCATAAATATGGTTATGGTTTTATTGTTAATCCTGATAAAGTCAAAATTATCAAGGATTTGTATAAAAAAGAAATCCGTATTGGTTGTAGTCGAGAAGGCAGCCCTGTTGATGCGCTTTTGCATAAGATGCTCGAAAAATATCACTTAGATAAAATAGATAAAAAACAAATATTAAAAAAAGTCCGGAGAATGAATCCTCCAAAACTTCTCCTTGCACTTAAAATGGGACAATTGGACGCGGCTTTTATGTGTGAACAATTTCCAAGTATGGCAGAAGAATTAGGGTTTAAAGTATTTTTAACCGCAGAAGACCTCTGGCCGGATATGGAGGGGAGTGTTTTGGTTGTCAGGGAAGAACTTTTAAAAGAACATCCTGATATAGTTAAAAAATTAGTAAATGTTACTGAACGAGCAACACAGTTTATTAATACTCATCCTGAAGAAGCAGCAAAAATTGTCACCAGGGGGTTACAGGTTGCTGGAAAAAAAATATTTCCAATTAAAGATATAGGCACAGCTTCAAAACTTATGATTACTCCTTCGTCAATATTAAAGTCTTTAACTGTAAGATTAGTTAATACCACTGATATTAATCCTAAAGAAATTCAGAAAACAATAGATATTTGTACTGATTTGGAATATATAAAAAAATCATTTAAAGCAGAAAATTTTATTGATTTAAGGTTTTTAAAATGAAAAAGATAAAAGCTGTATATAGTATAATTCCTGTACTTGTTTTTTTATTAGCATGGGAAATTATTGTCAGGTTAAAACTTATACCAGGATATTTCTTTTTCCCTCCTTTTACCACTATAATTAAAGAATTTTACCATTTAACAGCCAGTGGAGTTTTAATAAACAATTTCCTAAGCAGTCTTATTAGAGTTTTAATAGGTCTTACATGCGGGTCCATAGCTGGTATAATAATAGGAATTATAATGGGTTATGAAGAAAGAATACATAAAATCACACATCCGATATTAAGTTTGTTTTATCCTATTCCAGCTCTTGGCTGGCTGCCAATTTTAATGTTATGGTTTGGAATAAATGAGATACTTCCAATTATGATAATATTTATATGCTCATTTTTTCCTATCCTTTATAATACAGTTACAGGTATAAGGGGCGTAAATAAAAATTATATTAAAGCAGCACAGAGCCTTGGGGCATCTGAATGGAAAATATTAACAACAATTATGATACCACTGGCACTGCCTAATATATTTACAGGTTTAAGGCTGGAAGCAGGTATGGCATGGAGAGTAATAATTGCCGCTGAGATGGTTGCAATTCCTACTGGTATTGGTGCAATGCTAATGAGAGCAGAAAACCTGCTGCGTATAGATATAATCATAGTATGCCTTATAGTTTTAGCAGTAATGTGCCTTTCTTTTGAAAAATTTTTTATTTTTATTGAAAATAAATCAACTTATAAATGGAGATAAAATGCCTGATATTAAATTAAAAAATATAAATAATTTTATACTTGATAATATCAATCTTGAAGTATCTGATAAAGAATTTTTAGTCCTCTGGGGAGAGACAGGAGCCGGGAAGACTACTTTACTTAATATAATTGCAGGACTTATTGAATATAAAGGTTCAGTATTATTTAATAATACACCGGTAGATAGCTTTCCCCTGTGCCAGAGAAAAGCAGGTTATCTTTTTCAGAATTTAATTTTATTTCCTCATATGGATGTAAGTTCAAATATAGCTTATGGTCTCCATGTCCAAAAAAAATCACAAAAAGAAATAAATTTTATAGTTGATGAATTGTTAGAATTAATGAATATCAAACATCTTGCCGCACGCTTTCCTAAAGATTTAAGCGGAGGTGAAAAACAGAGAGTTGCTTTAGCCAGAACAATTGCTCCATCTCCTGAAATCATGCTTTTAGATGAACCATTAAACAGTCTGGATTTCAATACTGCCGGAAATTTAAAAATTGAAATCCAAAAGCTCCAAAAAAAACTGCGAATGACTACTATATATGTTACACATTGTTTTGAAGAAGCTTTCTCATTGGCTGATAGAGTTGCAGTGTTAAATAATGGAAAAATTATTCAAATTGATTCACCTGAAAATATATTTAAAAAAACTGACTGCAGGATGATAATGGAAAATAAACCTTGTAATTGTCATAAGGAGAAACAAACTGTTATTGTTCAATAGTTTCAATAATAAGGAAAGTAAGGAAAAAACTATGCAAATCAGATATATGACAAAAAAAGATCTGCCAGCTATTTTACAAATAACAGCTAAAGAGGGCTGGATATCTGATATAGTTGAATTTCAAATGTTTCTTGAATTTAATCCATTAGGTTGTTTTGTTTGTGTTAAAAATAAAAAAGTTATTGGTTCTGTTATGACTTTTAGTTATGCAAAAAGTTCGTGGATAGGTAATTTAATTGTTGCTAAAGAACATCGTGGAGAGGCTATAGGCAAAAAACTTTTATCAAGTGCCATTGAGTATTTGGATAAAATGAAAAAAAAGCAGATTTATTTAAATGCTGCCTTAAAAGCAAAAGGATTATATGAAAAATTTGGATTTAAAAAAGTTATGCAAATAAACCGTTGGCAGGGCAGGTCAAAAAAATCTAAAAATAGTAAAGCAATTCTACAGGAAACTATTCCTGAGACAACACGTTTTATAAAGTTAGATACATCATTATGGAGAGATGAAAGGGGTTCTTTAATTTTCCGGCTTTCATCTTCGCATAATTCTTTATTCTATCCAAATTCTCATGGATTTATAATGTATAAAAATACAGGTAAAATAATTACCATAGGACCATGGGAATTAAAAGGAGGAGATGAAGATATAGCTGAAAAACTATTTGTTTCTTCTCTTTCAAATTTGAAATCCGGAAAAAAAATATTTTTAGATATCCCTTCAACAAACAAAACAGCAAAAAAGATATTAACCAGACACAATTTTATAATTATAAGTTCTACAATATTTATGTGCCGCGGGAAATTGCCCAGGATTCATTTTAATGAAATTTTTAGTTTTGCTACAATGGGATCAATGGGATAGTGTATAAAGGTACTAAAGCTTACACTACATAAAAATGTAATTTAACTGTAATACCTGAATAATTACAATTTTTTTATAAAAGGGCATCTTGAAAAACCTCTTATTTTTTATTTAAATGTGGTTTTTCAAGGTATTAATGCCCTGTATGGGAACAACATTATATAGTAAATCGATGTTCCCATAAATTTATTCTTGCTTTTAAAAATTAAATTATTAATTTTTTGCCTTATTTACATTATGAGGAGACTATTATGTATGAGATCAAATCAAGAGAAGAGATCGCTTCACAGGTTTTTAAATATACTATTCATGCTCCTATGGCAGTTAAAAATGCCAGACCGGGGCAGTTTGTAATCATAATTCCTAAAAAGTCAGGTGAGCGTATTCCTTTAACTATATATAATGCTGATAAGGAAGATGTTTCAGTTGTTTTTCAGGTTGTTGGTACGAGTACGGAAATATTTTCCACATTAAAAGTAGGGGATAATGTTGAGGCTGTTCTTGGTCCTTTGGGACAGCCTGCTGAAATCGAGAAATTTGGTAAAACAGTATGCATTGGAGGCGGTGTGGGGACTGCTGTGTTATATCCGGAAATCAAAGCATTAAAAGAAGCCGGGAATACAGTCTATTCTATAATCGGTGCCAGGGAAAAGTCTTTATTGCTTCTTGAAAACGAAGTAAAAGAATTTTCAGATAAATTATTTATAACTACTGATGATGGCTCTTATGGGGAAAAGGGATTGGTACTTGCTCCTTTAATGAAAATTTTAGAAAAAGAAAAAGTAGATCAGGTAACAGCTATAGGCCCGATAATTATGATGAAAGCAGTAACAGAATTGACAAAAAAATATAATGTTAAAACAATTGTCAGTCTTAATCCTATTATGGTGGATGGGACCGGTATGTGTGGCAGTTGCCGTGTGGAAGTTGCCGGTGAAACAAAATTTGCTTGTGTGGATGGCCCTGAGTTTGATGGCAGTCTTGTTAATTTTGATGAGTTGCTAAACAGGAATAGACAATATGAACATTATGAAAAAGAGGAATGTTATGCAGTTAAATCAAGTAAAAGCTAAAGAACAGTCTCCTTTCAAACGTATTAAAAATTTTGATGAAGTAAACCTTGGATATACTGAAGAAGAAGCAATTAAAGAAGCATCACGTTGTATTGAATGTGGGCAGTGTATAAAAGGATGCCCGGTGGAGATAAATATCCCAGCATTTATACATCTAATTAAGGAAAAAAAATATAATGAATCTAATAAAAAGATAAAGGAGACTAATTCTTTGCCTGGTATATGCGGCAGGGTTTGTCCCCAGGAAACACAATGTGAGGTATATTGTCCTCTTGGAAAAAAAGGTGAGCCCGTAGCTATTGGTAAACTGGAAAGATTTGTAGCTGATTATGCAGAAAAAGAAGGAATAACAGAAAAGATAAATATTACGTCAAATCACATTAAGATTGCAGTTGTAGGCAGTGGTCCGGCAGGACTGACCTGTGCTGGTGAATTAGCTAAAAAAGGTTATTCAGTTACTATTTTTGAATCCCTTCATTTATCAGGTGGTGTGCTTCGATATGGTATTCCTGAATTCAGGCTGCCCCATAGGGTTCTTGATAATGAGATTAATTATATTAAGCAGTTGGGTGTAAAAATAATTAATAATGTTCTTATTGGTAAGTCTTTGACTTTGAAAGATTTAAAAGATAAAGAGTTTAAAGCAGTTTTTATTGCAGTAGGAGCAGGATTACCTTCATTTATGAATATACCGGGAGAAAATTTAAATGGCGTATTATCTGCTAATGAGTTTTTAACAAGAAATAATCTTATGCTGGCATTTTCAGATGAATCACATACTCCCATTAGAGCAGTCTCCCCTGTTGTAGTAGTTGGTGGGGGGAATGTGGCTATGGACTCAGCCCGTGTGGCAAAACGGCTTGGAGCTGAGAAGGTTATAGTAGTTTATAGAAGAACTGAAAAAGAGATGCCGGCACGAATTGAAGAAGTTCATCATGCTATGGAAGAAGATATAGAATTTCATTTTTTAACAAATCCAGTGGAAATTTTGGGAGATGAAAATGGCTGGATTAAAAAAATTAAATGTATTAAAATGGAATTAGGGGAACCTGATGAGAGTGGAAGGAGAAGACCTGTTCCAATAAAAGGCTCTGAATTTACTATAGATGTTAATACTTTAATTATGGCTATTGGTCAGAAACCTAATCCTTTAATATCTAAATCACTACCTGAATTAGAAATTACTAAATGGGGAACAATTGTTGCAAATGAAGATATGATGACTTCTATTAAAGGGGTCTTTGCAGGTGGAGATATTGTAACAGGTGCTGCCACAGTTATTGCTGCTATGGAAATGGGACGGAAGGCAGCATATGGGATTATGGGGTAAGAGGTAACATTTATGATTAGCATTTGTTTTTTATTCGCTGATTTGAGTTATAAAACTCAAACCAATATATTGTAACCTTATAAATAAATTTTTTTGATATATTTATATTATATTTGCACAATAAGTAGACATTTAAAAAACAGTTAAATTTAATATGATTTTTTTAAAAAATCGTTATTTTATAGTAAAAAAAGTACTTTTTAAATTTTATTTTATTAAATTTTACTTGTTTTTTTCTAAAATTTAAAAAATTCAATTGACACTAAAAATAATAATATTATATTTTTTGTTTTAAAACTTAATGTGAATAGTAGATGATATACTAATCTGCTAATTTACTGAATAAATCAATAAACTATTAAGGAGGGAGTTATATGATTCAATGGCCTAAATCAAATGATGCCCTGGGAACTGTAAACAGAGGAAATCCTGCTGAATCAGGACTTTGTACTTTATGTCGTGCAGATTGTCAGGGGAAATGTGAAACATGGCTTTCCAGTATGAAGGGAAGAGCATTGATTTATCCCCGTGATTTTTCACAAATAACTGCTGGAAGTGCTAATACAACTCATGTTGGTATCTCTTATAATTCTTTAAGATTACAGGGATATCTCTATGGAGCCCATGCACTTGCTAATGGATTGTCAAATGATCCTGATGATTGTATCTTTCCAAATGTTACTACTGAGGTGGAATTCGGGTCAAAAATAAAAACAAAAGCCAGAGTGCCAATTATGACAGGTGCTTTAGGTTCTACTTTTATTGCAGCAAAATACTGGGATTCTT
Source organism: uncultured bacterium (assembly GCA_965373035.1). Classification (GTDB taxonomy): domain Bacteria; phylum Spirochaetota; class JAHITG01; order JAHITG01; family JAHITG01; genus CBDVEP01. Next base: position 33,121 of record CBDVEP010000001.1, on the reverse strand, counting down.
TTTCAATAGGAGCTGCACTTGTAGGATTTCCTATTGTTGTAGGTGAAAATGTTGTTGGAATTGATAAGGAAGCAGTTATTGAAGATGGCAGGATAAAGAAAGCACCTGAATTGGACAGGAGAGTGGATACATTCCTGCGTTATTATGATGGATATGGTGCTATTATTGTTCAGATGAATGTTGAGGATACACGCAATGGAGTGGCAGAGTATTTAATTGATAAGTATGGTGATAAAGTAATTATAGAGTTAAAATGGGGCCAGGGTGCTAAAGTAATAGGCGGAGAGATTCAGGTTGAAAATCTTGATTATGCCGTGTTTCTGAAGAAAAGAGGATATATTGTTGATCCTGATCCGGAAAATCATGAAGTAATAGAAGCTTTTCACCATGGTTCAATTAAATCCATAGCTAGACACAGCAGACTTGGTTATACCAATCTTTCTGAATCTAAAGATGTCCAGGATGATTTTATGAAATCCGTAGAATATTTGCGTAAGTTGGGATATAAAAGAATATCACTGAAAACTGGTTCTTATGGTATGGAAGCTCTTGCAATGGCTATTAAGTATGCAACTGATGCAGAACTGGATTTGTTAACCATAGACGGATCTGGAGGTGGCACAGGAATGAGCCCATGGAATATGATGGAGACATGGGGTGTTCCATCTGTTTTGCTTCATTCAAAAGCTTATGAATATGCATCTATGCTTGCTGCTAAAGGAAAAAATGTTGTGGATATGGCTTTTGCAGGTGGACTGGCAAGAGAAGATCATATTTTTAAAGCACTGGCGATTGGTGCACCTTTTACAAAGTTAGTTTGTATGGGACGCTCACTTATGATACCAGGATATCTTGGTGCAAACATAGAAGGTGTAATGGATCCATCCAGGAAAGAGAAAATTAATGGCAATTGGGATAAACTGCCAAAAGCTGTTTCTGATATTGGAGAACATCCAGAAGATATTTTTGCAGGGTATTATGATGTTGAAAAAAAAGTTGGAAAAGATGAAATGAAAAATATTCCATTAGGTGCTATAGCTGTATGGACTCTTTCAGATAAATTAAAAGCAGGAGTTCAGCAACTTTTAGCTGGAACAAGAAAATTTTCAGTTACTGAAATTTCGCGTGATGACATTTTTTCAGCTAACAGAGAAACAGAAAAAGAAACTGATATCCCATTTATTACAGATATATCAGATGATAAAGCTAAAAATATTTTAAATTCTTAAAAGTTAATTATAAAATATAAGGGAGATAATTTTTATAAATTTATGAATTATCTCCCTTATTATAACCTTCTTTAAATTATCCTTCATTTTTTAATTAAAATATTTTTTTCAAGAGTTGGAAAATGGTAATCCTTAAATAATTATTGATTATTTGTTTAAATTTTTCAAGAAGAGATATAATAGCAGAAGAGTTATATCAAAAGTGAGAAAAAAAGGGGATGACTGTTCTTTATTTATTTATTTTATAATATTTTATCTTTTCACGTAATGTATTTCTGTGGATACCCAGAAACTGGGATGCTTCTGTTTGTTTGTTATTTGATTTAACCAGGGCATAATCAATAAGGAATTTTTCTATTTTTTCAACAATATTTTTGTGAATACTTCCGGAAGGATTAATTCCTATTTCTTTTAAAAGGAAATTTTCTAAACGAACAGTATCTCCTTCACTTTTAATAATATTTGACGGAATAGCAGTTTCATCTATAACATTATAAGTAGATAAAATAATTGCCCGTTCAATAACATTTTCCAGCTCTCTTATATTACCCGGCCACTTATGATTTATTAAAATTGTAAGACAGTTAGGAGTAATTTCTGTGATTTTTTTCTTATATTTCTTGTTATATTTTTCAATAAAATAATTAATAAAAAAAGGTATATCATCCTTGCGTTCTCGCAAAGGGGGTATATGAAATGATATAACATTAATTCTGTAATAAAGGTCTTCCCTGAATTTATTTTCTTTTACCAACTGCTGCAGGTTTTTATTTGTAGCTGTAATAATCCTGATATCCACTTTTATGCTTTTTTCATCTCCCAGGGGTTCAAGTGTCTTTTCCTGGATAACACGCAGCAGTTTGGATTGAAGGTTTAAATCAAGATCACCTATTTCATCTAAAAAAATAGTACCTTTATGGGCGAGTAAAAATTTTCCTTTTTTATCTGAAGTCGCTCCTGTAAATGCTCCTTTTTTATACCCAAATAATTCAGACTCCAGTAAATTGTCAGGAATGGCTGCACAGTTAATGCTTATAAATGGATGAACAGATCGATTGCTTGTAAAATGAATTTTTTTTGCAACAACTTCTTTTCCAGTACCGGTATCACCGGTTATAAGAATTGTAGCATCTGTATTTGCAATAATGTTAATTGTTTCTAATATTTCCCGGATTTTAATATTATTTCCTATCAAATCAGGTTCAGTTTCTTTTATGCCTAATTTTTCTTTTAACTCGAGATTTTTTGCGATAAGATCATTTCTTTCATTTTCCATTTTTTCATAATTAGCTACTTTATAAGAGATAAGGGATGAGATTAATATTAATGTCTCTTTGGTGCTTTGAAAATTAGTATCGTCAATAAAGTTTTTTTCAATAGAAAGCACCCCGCCAACTTTTTTATTATATTTAATAGGAACAGCAAAGAATGAACTTATTTCTTTTTTATTTCTTCTGATTTTCATTCTGTTTAAAAATTCAGGATTAGTAAAAATATTTTTAATACATATAGGTTCACCGGTTTTTACAACTTTGCCTGTAATCCCCTCACCAATTTCATAAACTCCTCTGTTTACAGCTTCTTCACTTAATCTGTATCCCTGAAATATTTTTAATTTTTTGTCTGTTGACAACAAAACCATCATTCCCCGTTTAATGGGAAAAAAGCTTGATAAGATATTCATAATGTTATGGAATATTTCATCAAGCTTATCAGGATTTTCAAGAACTTCTGCTATTTTTAAAAGTAAAATCTGTTGATTAATTTTATCTTTTAACTCATTAATAATATTTTCTTTTTTCAGGATTTGAACAACTATATTAGAAATTAATTGAAGTAGGTTGAGATCTTCTTCAGAAAAAGCATTTATTTTATTGCAGTCCACACTTAAAACGCCTACAATTTTTTCCTTGGTTATAAGTGGTACAGCCAGTTCTGATTTAAGGTCATCTCTGATTCTTACATAATAATCTACTTCTTTTACATTATTAATTAAAAGAGGAGTGCCAGTTTCTGCAACTTTACCGGTTACTCCTTCCCCTGTTTTTAAAAGTACATTTTTAACTGTGTTTTTTTTAAGACCCCTGACAACTTTAATTTCAAGGATATTTGTCTCAGGATTTATAAGCATAATGCTGCCTGAATTAGCACTGGTGATTTTAATACAATTGTCCATTAAGTAATTCAGCATTTCTAAGGGGGTGTCAGAATGATTAAGAGAAATTAAAATATTATTTAATGCTTCTAACTTTTTATCAGAATAAATCATTTTCTTATCCTCTTGTTTTTAATTAAAATTAATATAGGTTCTTAAAACATTATGTCAAATAAAAAATGAATAAAAATTATGCATCAAATTAAGGTTTATTATATAATGACTGAAATTTGTGCAATTAAGGAAATTCATTAATAAATAAATTTTATAATCTATTATATATCAAATAATTATAAAAACAGCTTGGCACATCTTTTGCTTTAATAAATATACATAGACAATAGTCTATAAAATAAACTATAATTAGGAGGAACAAATTATGACACCAAAAGATTTGTTTGAGTTTTTTAAAAAAAATGGGATTGAAATGATTGATCTCAAATTTAATGATATGCCAGGCTTATGGCAGCATTTTTCAGTTCCAATTAGAGAATTTGAAGAAAATATTTTAACTGAAGGAATTGGGTTTGATGGTTCCAGTATTCGTGGATTCCAGGGTATCCAGAAAAGTGATATGGTTCTAATACCGGATCTTGATACTGTTTTTATCGAGCCATTGCTGGAACATCCTACTGCCAGTATATCCTGTGATATTTATGACCCAAGGACAAGGAAACCTTATTCTAAGGACCCTCGTTTTATTTCTAAAAAAGCTGAAAAATATTTAAAAGAAACAGGAATAGCGGATGAAAGTTTCTGGGGGCCTGAAGCTGAATTTTTTATTTTTGATGACATTCGTTTTGATTTTGGTGAAAATTATGGCTACCATTATATTGATTCTATTGAAGGTGACTGGAATACAGGTAAAGAAGAAAAGCCTAATCTTGGTTATAAGATGAGGTATAAGGAAGCATACTTTCCCTGTCCCCCACATGATAAATTTCAGGATCTTCGAAGTGAAATGGTGATGAACCTGCAGAAAGTAGGTTTGCCAATTGAAGTTCATCATCATGAAGTAGCATCAGGAGGACAGGCTGAGATCGATATTAAATATTCCCCTTTAGTTGAACAGGCACATAATTTAATGATGTTTAAATATATCATTAAAAACACAGCTTATAAGTATAACAAGACTGTTACTTTTATGCCGAAACCTATTTTTAATGATAATGGAAATGGTATGCATGTGCATGTCAGCTTATGGAAAGGAAGTAACAATCTTTTTTATGATAAAAAAGGATATGCTTCTTTAAGCCAGCTTGGATTATGGTTTATAGGCGGTATTTTTAAACATGCAAAAGCTATTATGGCTTTTGGTGCTCCAACTACAAATTCTTACAAAAGATTAGTCCCTGGATTTGAAGCTCCTGTAAATCTTGTTTATTCTGCAGGCAACAGAAGTGCTGCTGTCAGGATTCCTGTTTATTCGGAAAATCCAAAGAGCAAGAGAATAGAATTCCGCTCTGGTGATCCTTCTGCTAATCCGTATCTGTATTTCCCTGCCATATTAATGGCTGGACTGGATGGTATAAGGAACCGTATAGATCCGGGAAAACCACTTGAAGGTGACCTTTTCTCTATGTCTGAAAAAGAATTAAAGAAAATTAAGAATGTGCCGGTTTCTCTTGAAGATGCACTTGATTCATTAGAAAAAGATTATAAATTTTTACTGGAAGGAAATGTTTTTACTATGGATGTTATTGATAAATGGCTTGAATATAAAAGAGAAGAAGCAGGTAAAATTAATCAAAGACCACATCCTTATGAATTCTCACTTTATTATGATATTTAAAAGTTTATGAATTTCATGTATTCCCCCTTTTTAAAGGAGAGGTTAACCCATTGTGGTTAATCTCTCCTTTTTTTATACTTTAAATCAGGTAACTATTTTTGTAATATCTTTTTGCATAACAATCTGCTGTTTCATCGCTGTATATTCTTCTGATGGAATGAAATATTTACAATCAATCATTTAACTTGTTTTTTAATTCATTAATACTATTAGTATTTATTTGTCAACTTCTTTTAATCTGCTAAACATTAAGTGAAATGGTCAAAATTTAGAGATAATATACTTGACATTCCTATGTTAATCCTTACATTAATATTATAAAAAGAGAGATATTAATATCTCTCTTTTTATTTCAGGAGGGCTTCAAGGGTAAATTGTTTTTTTGGGAATTGGTTACTCTGATAGATATTATGCTGTTAGACTACTTGATAGAGTTGAAGGAAATACTAATGTAAATGAAGCTATGCTTAAAGGAGAATTTAACACTGTTATAAAAAGTAGGGTGATACAATTACTGGTTGGATAATCATTGTTCTTTTTATATAATCCTTGTTTTAGCAGTCTACTATTCTATTTTTTAAAGGAGAATAGAACATGAAGGAAAAAGGGGGAATTGTAAATATAAATGATGATATTGTAACAGTAAAGGTAAGCCCATCTTCAGCATGTAGTAATTGTCAATTATGCACAAAAAAAGTTGATGGAACTTATATTATTTATACGAAAAATACTGGAGATTTATCTTTAAATCAGAAAATTGCAATTGAGATTCCGGAAAATAAGATGATTCTATATATACTATTAATTTAAGGAATACCTATTATTGGTTTGTTATTTGGTCTTGTTTTAGGAAATTATATTGCTAAATATTTTGATTTGATAAAAAACTCAGAATTAATGGCACTATTAACAGGTATTATAGTATTTATATTATTAATGATATTTTTAAAATATATTTTTAAGAAAAAAACAAAATTTTTCCGTGTAAAAATTATAAAAAACTCATGAACAGGAGGATTGTTTTGCCGAATTAATTACTTCTCTGCCCAATTGCATAATTCCCGTTTAATCTTTTCTTCTATTTTTTTACCAATCTCTTCCCAGTCTTTATTTTTCTCATTAGACTCATCTAACCAGTTTTTTATACCTTTGCGGACTTTTTCTTCAACTTTTGAAACAATCCCTTCCCACTCTTTTTCTTTCAATTTTTTCTTCTTAGATTTTGACTTAGAATGCGATTTGCTGCTGCCTCCCCAGAATATAGCCAGCCCAAGAATAAATCCGAAATTATACCATCCCCCGGTATTTGCTGTTTCATAAATTACTACTTTATCTGAAAAAAGACTTATAATGAATGTAAAAAGACAGATAAATCCATGCCACAATCCTGCCAAAAATCCCGCAGGAGTTTTATCAAATTTCACATTACCAGGAGCACAACTGATAAAAAAAAGAATTAAAAAAACTATTCCCAGGGAAATGAATTGTTTAGTCCTTGTCTTCATAAACGCCTCCTTATTAATGCAAAATTACTATATTATAATTGTGTTATTATAAAATACATTTTTTAAATTAAATAGCTATAATTTTTTAATAAGCAAATTGCTATTATTTTTCTCTGTTTTTATTATAAATAACCAATTGGTACAGCTAATATTTTATCTGAAATTTGTGAAACTCTGTCTCCACGATATATTACTATTCCATAAGGTATTTTTTTATTTATTTTTAATACTAAAAAATCAGTTAGACCTCTTATTGAAACAGATGAAATTTTTATACTGGATTTAATTTCAATTGGTATAAGATTTTCACCATGCTCAATTACAAGATCAATCTCAGTTCCATTTGAAGTTCTCCAATAATACATATTACATTTTTTATTTAAAAAACTATTTTGTTTCATAATATCCACAATTACACTATTTTCAAACAAATTACCTAATTTACTGGAATTCATTAATAATTTACGCGAACTATTTTCTAGAAAAAAATTACATAAACCTGTATCCATACAGTAAATTTTTGGAGACTTAATTAATCTTTTTCTAATATTTGAATAATAAGGCTTTAGTAAAAAGTATTGATATGATAATTCTAAAATTTGCATGTATTTTTTACATGTAGGTACCGTAATACCTATTTCATTAGCTATATTGGAAAGATTTAATATATTCCCGGTTTGAAAGGCTAACAATTGATAAAAACGCTGAAAATCACTTAGATCAGCTATTTGAGCTAAATCTCTTAAATCCCTTTCTATATAAGTTGTACGATAATTTTCAAACCAGTTCAGCTTAAATTCTGAATTTTTATACTCAAGTAATTTTGGATAACCACCCCAAAGTATATATAGAAATATATCATCATCTTTTACAAGATTAATCTTCTTTAATTTGTTTTTTAATTCATTAATATTATTAGTATTTATAAGTAAATCTAATAGATTATGCTGTTTATGTTTTTCACTTAAAGATAAAGGATATAATTCCAAAATTCCGGCACGACCAGCTAAAGTTTCAGTTACTTTTTGAAGTAAGTGAAAATTAGCTGATCCGGATAAGATTATTTTATACTTCATTCCTTCATCAATTTTCCATTTAATTGAATGAAATAAATTTGGAGATTTTTGTGCTTCATCAATAATAATATTTGATCGAATATCCTTTATAAATAAATCTGGATCAGAATTAATTTGTTCTAATATCCCGCGTTGATCTAAGTTAATATATTCCCAGTCATCACTACTGAATAAATGCTTTAATAAAGTTGATTTACCTGATTGTCTCGCACCAGTAAGTACAACTATTGGAAACTGTTTAATATACTGCATTAGTTTAGTTTCTAATTGTCTTATAATATAATTCATATAATAATTATACCATGTAATTTTAAAAAGTCAATTTAAATTTACATTGTTTTATTATAAGGTGGAAAGCTTACTTCTACACCTGTTTCTGTAAATAGTTTATTTCACACTTATGATAGATCACAGATACCCGATAGGGTAAAAGCTTATTGACGGATAAAATTTTTTCGCATTACGAGATTCAAGAAACCCTGAATTTGACGTTTAAAAAAAATATTTTACATTTTCGTATAAATTATATATACTTATTCATAAATGTTACAATATTATACGGAGGCAGTATGCAAAGAAAAACACAAGGACTTATAAATTTTTTCCAGAGTAATGGCGGAGTGGTCAGGTTTTCAGCTATTCTAAAAGCTGGATTTCATCCCGATTCACTTAACACTCTTGAGAAAGAGAAGAAAGTTGAAAAGATTGCCAGGGGACTTTACAAGCTGACTAATTATACTGCCGGGATCCATCCTGACCTTGTTGCTGTATCTTTTCAGGCTCCCCGGGGAGTTATCTGTCTTCTCTCTGCTCTTTCTTTTCATGAGGCAACAACTGAAATCCCTAAGTATGTGGACATAGCTATTCCACGGGGTACTCATGCTTATAGAATCAAATATCCTCCAGTTAGATTTTACCGTTTTGGTCCTAAACCATGGGAGGCTGGAATTGAAGAACACAAAATAGAAGGTTATAAAATCAAGGTTTATAATCTTGCCAAGACGATTGCGGATTGTTTTAAATTCCGTAATAAACTCGGGATGAACATTATACGGGAAGCTCTTAAAGTAGCTGTTACGGAAAAGAATGTAAAACCAAAAGAAATAATGCAATATGCCAAGATTTGCCGTGTTGATAATATCATAAAACCAATACTTGAGACTATGCTATGAAAAAAGATATCAAGAATTTACAAGCTTCTGTACGAGCCCGGCTCCAAAATAAAGCTAAAGAAACTAATCGTTCATTTTCAGAAATTCTGCAGTATTATGGTATGGAAAGATTTCTATGATATATGGCTAATGATGCGCCAGTTCAATTTTAATGGATTTCAACTTGCCGAAGCGTTAAGAAGAACTTTTAAGCATCGTAAGACTCCTTTTCCGCAGGATAGCCCATTATTTGCTGAAGAAATCTATGATGAAAAATCGGATCGCCAAATACTTTGGAATGCATTTTTGAAAAAGGGAGATATTAAACATGCACCTGAAAAGTTGTCTACTACAGCAAAGGAGATAGAAAGGTTTCTTATTAAGCCACTTGATGCAATCAAGAAGGATTATAAGTTTAACGAAACATGGAAAGCTCATGGACCATGGAAATGAGAAATAAAAAGAATAAGATAAATATAAAAAATGTCCTGATATCATTTGTTTAAAATAGGTAGAGACAGAAGAGTTAATTCTCTTTTACTAGGCTGTGGAATTTTAGACCCATGAAAATCTACAATTAACTGTTCAAATATTGCTTTCATAGTTTCTTTCACCTAAAGACAAATATATATTATAATTTCCTTATATCAAGGAAGCTTTTTATCTTTGTAAAATTTTTTGAGTATATACTACCTCTTCTTGGGATGAAATGGCTTGCTCATGTTTCATTTTTAAAGTAATGAAATCCTGAAGGATTAATTCCAAAATATATTCTGCTGAAAGTTACTAAATTTGTTTAATTTTATAAATTTTATTGTAAAATGTGGAGGATAGTGTATATAAAAATTGCATATTAATTATGCGGATTTTAAAAATATTATAAACTTGCATAAATTTAGTGCAAATTGATGATTTAATTAAAAAATTATTTTTATAATTTATTGAATATCAATAGTTATAAAGTATGACTTGGCACGTTGTTTGCTTTATAATTAACATCAGAAACATTTCACATGTTCAGATATGTGGATTATTAAAAAAAATATTGGATAAGGAGGTGTTGCCAGTCAAACAAAGTTAATAATAGACCATGTGGCTGTTTAAACAAGCTGCCATGGGTTATTAAGATTTAAAATCATAGTATGAGTTTTATCATACTTAAAATTTATAAGGAGGTTTATTAAAATGAAGAAAACATTCATTATTTTTATTTTGCTGCTTTTAATGTTAAGTAGCAATGTTTTTTCCGCTGAAATAAGCGGAGATGTGTATGTAGCTGGTGTCAGCAAATACTTATGGAGAGGCTGGAATCTTTTTGATAAGTTTGCTCTTCAGCCAGGTGCTGATTTGAATTACGGCTCTTTTTCATTAGGATTCTGGGGCAGCTATCATGTTGACCCTGGTGATTTTGCAGAGGCGGATTTCACTTTAAGTTATGAAACTACTGTTTCAGAAATAGTTGGCTTAAGTGCTGGTTATACTTTTTACACTTTCCCACAGCCGGAATGTTGTGATTCACATGAATTCTTTGCAGGTATTAGCCTGGATGTATTTCTTTCCCCTGGGTTAACTCTTTATTATGATGTTGATGATGGTGATGGTTTGTATGTAGAACTGGGTGCTTCTTATCCTATTATGATACTCTCTCTGGATTTATCTCTTGGATATAATGCTGGACAATGGACAGATGATTCATCTTTATCTGTTTTAGGTTTAGGACTAAGTGCAGCTATTCCTGCCGGTCCAGTTGAGATTACACCACTGGTTTTTGGACAGGTGGCTTTAGATGATCAATATAACAACACAGATAATGGAGATTCTGTAGATGGTTTTGTTTCTTTAGGTGTTGCTTATAATTTTTAATTTAAAAATAAAAGGGGATTTTAGATTGTCCTGAAATTCCCTTTTATAGATAAAAATAAGGAGGTAAAAACAAAATGGTAAAAAAGTTTTTTAAAAATTCAACTAAAATCATTTCATTGATGATTCTTTTCACTTTACTTTTTTCTGCAGGAATGCTTTTTGCTGAAGAAGAAGCATCATCTGCACCAGCACATTTGCCTATTGACTTTGTATGGCTTTTAGTTGCCGGGTTTTTAGTATTTATGATGCAGGCTGGTTTTGCAATGGTAGAAACTGGATTTACCAGGGCAAAAAATGCCGGTAATATTCTTATGAAAAACGTAATGGATTTTTCCATAGGTTCTATAGCTTATTTTGCTGTTGGTTATGGAATTATGTATGGAACAAGCAAACTGGGTGGCTTATTTGGTGCAAGCAACTTTTTTTTAAGCTCAGCCAATCCTGCTACAAATGAAGGATTATGGGAATATGCCTCATGGTTTTTTCAGGTTGTATTTGCTGCAACTGCTGCTACAATTGTATCAGGAGCTATGGCAGGAAGAACCAAGTTTGTTGGTTATCTGATCTTTAGTTTTGTAATAAGCCTGGTGATTTATCCTGTATCCGGACATTGGATATGGGGTGGCGGCTGGCTTTCCAAGTTAGGCATGATTGATTTTGCAGGTTCAACAGTTGTTCACTCAGTTGGCGGATGGGTTGGTTTAGTAGGAGCATTAGTTTTAGGCCCAAGATTAGGTAAATATGATAAAAATAAAAAGGCAAAAGCAATACTAGGACACAGTATTCCTCTTGCTGCATTAGGAGTATTTTTATTGTGGTTTGGATGGTTTGGATTTAACGCTGGTAGTACTTTAGGCTATAGTGATATTATCGGACATGTTGCCATGACTACCAATCTTGCAGCAGCAGCTGGCGCTATTTTAGCTATGTGTACTGTCTGGGTACTTAATGGAAAGCCTGATGTGTCAATGTCATTGAATGGTGCATTAGCAGGACTTGTTGCAATTACAGCTCCCTGTTCAGTTGTATCACCAGTCAGCTCTGTTATTATCGGAGCTATTGCAGGAGTACTGGTTGTATTGTCAGTTGAGTTTTTCGACAAGGTATTAAAAATTGACGATCCTGTTGGTGCTGTTTCAGTACATGGAATAAATGGAGTATGGGGTACTTTAGCTGTGGGTTTATTTGCAGAGGCCTCTTATGCACAGGCATCTGGATTTGGTGCTGTTAATGGCTTATTTTTCGGAGGAGGGACTCATCAGCTTGGTATTCAGGCAATTGGTGTTCTTGCTGTGGCTGGATGGACAATTGCAGCAGCAACAGTATTGTTTCTCAGTATAAAATATACCATAGGACTTCGTGTAACCAAGGAAGAAGAATTGAAAGGACTGGATATTGGAGAACATGGCATGGAATCCTACGGTGGATTTCAAATAATTAATTAAAAGGAGGTACAAAGGATATGAAGTTAATTATTGCATTGATACAGCCTCATAAACTGGAAGATGTTAAAGCAGCTTTATTTGAAGCTGATATCCATAAAATGACTGTATCCACAGCATTAGGCTGTGGACAGCAAAAAGGATTCACTGAGACCTATAGAGGTGTTATTACAGATATTAACCTGTTAAAAAAGACCAGATTGGAAATAGCAATAAATGATGAGTTTGTCCAGCAAACAATTGATGCGATTATAGAAGGAGCCAAAACAGGCAAAATCGGAGATGGAAAAATTTTCATATTGGATTTACCAAAAGTAATTAGAATTCGTACAGGAGAGACAGGTAAAGCAGCCATAGGTTAAAAAGAAAGATAAGGGGCAACTGTTCAAAACAGTTGACCCTTATCTTTTTATTAAAAATTTTTATAAAAAATTAACATTTAAAATAAATTCAATATATTTTTTATTAATCCTCATGCCCCAGCCTTTTCCTTAACTGTTAGTTCTATAATTTTAACATTTTGTAAAGTTTTAAAGCCTTATTCCAATAAGATTTAGTATTGACTTTACTTTTTGCATAATCTTTATGCCATCCTTCAGGAACCTGCATATCTTTATACAACTGCTCGCGTTTGGCTTCAAGGAGCATTCTGGGTTTTTTCATAAAATCAGCCGCACAAATAACCTTTTTGCCTGTTTCAAGGGATAGGCGTTTTAACCACTTGAGTCCTTTAAGATTTCTCATTAGGTGATGGTCAAGAATTAAAATATCAACTTTACAGGAAAGCCGTTTGGCATTATGCCATGCTTTCTTAATTTGATTTTCAGAAAATTCAGATAAATAAAGGGGAGGACCGCCTGCCAGTACTATATCCGGAGACCATGATAATATTTTATCAATTGCTTTATTGTTAAGAAGTTGAATATCCGAGGCATGCACAAATGTAAAATTTTCATCCTTGATTCTGGTCATCATAACTGTATCAGAATTATTATTTGCTTCTCCATGAGGAACCGGTCTGGAAAAACTTAAAAGTTTATAATTTTTACCTTGCGCATTTTTTAACTTAAAAATTTTTGATAAATCTTTATAACGCTCAAGCATGGTTGGAGAAAGAGAATCAGATCCTTTGCACCAAAAATTTGCATCTCGTTTTACTTCAACTTTTTTTAAACTGAGCTGAAAAGGATTTGCATTTTTTAAAGGGATGTGGTCTCCATAAAAATGGCTTATAATTATGTCCGTAGCTTCTTTCCATCTATCTAAAATTTTTTTTTGTATTCTTTCATCTACTGCTATCTGAAAAGGATGAGGAAGTAATCCATGTCTTTGATAACCTAATGCTATTCCCGGGTCAATTAATATCTTTTTGTTTTTAGTTTTTATAAAACAGCATAAGCCTCTAACCCCTAAAGATTCTGCTCCCAGGATTTCAATTTCCATATTTATCTCTATATTTATCTAATAACACAAGATAAGCCTGGCTACGCAAGGCAAAGGATTCAAGGATTCTGGGATTCGAGAATTCAAGTGAAAATCTACCTCTATAATTTTAAATTTTAATTACAGAGCCTGCTTTAATTTCTGTATAGTTTACAGGATATTTTTCTTTTATTTTTTGGATATGCTGCGTACAGTGACAAGGAGCAATTAATTCAATCCCCTCAAGCTTCTCCAATTTTGAAAATCCATGAAAACCACCAATTATACCATAAATTTTTCCTAATGTTCTTGCTTTTTCAATAATATTTTCTACACCAGGATGAGCGCATCCTGTAATAACAATATTGCCTTTTTTTGTTTTTACTACCAGAGATTGTTCTGCTATACCTAAAAAATCGCCTAAAGCCCCTGTTGAATAAACATCTCCACAAATTTGAGTTGGCTTTAAAAAAGCTTTTGGTTGATATACTTTTGCTTTATTACCATTTAATTCTAAAAATCCTCTTAATCCTCCGGTATGATCTCCATGTGAATGTGAAAGAATAACAATATCTATATCTTTAGGGTCTATTTTTAATTGGTTCATATTATAAAGTAAGGTTTTAGCATCCGCTCCGGTATCAAACAAAACTTTTTCTTTATTTTCAATTACACAAGAAAATCCCCAACCTGATTTAAATCCTTTTTGGGCATTGTTATCATATATAATTTTAATTTTCATTTTTATATATAAAAATTTCCTTTTCTCATTTTTTATAATTTTACCATTTTTAATCAGTTGTCAATAAATTTATTAATTTTTCACCGGATTCAAGGAAAATCAGGAAAATATCGGGTCTTTACTTTTTACTTTGACATAAAAAAATAGAAAAAAATAGGATCTGTCCCCATTTTTCAAATAAACACGATAGAAACAAAACTTGACTTTTATAATAATCGGGCTAAAATATAAATATGTTTTAAAAACATAAGAAAAGCGATTGCAAAATCACCTTAAGAATCTTTCTCATTTCTTCATTAATTCCGTTGTGGCTCTATTGAACAGGATGTTTCAAATCTTTTTACTTGACATAATTATAAAAAATAATATGTTTATTTCAGATAGTTAACAAAAAAGTATATTATCTGAAATGAATTTTAAACAGTTATATAAAGATATAATCAAAAACAAATATTATGTTTTTTCATTTGAAGACTTATTAACACTTTATTATAATGAAAACAAGCAAAATCTTAAGCAAATGCTTTATAGATGGAAACAAAAAAATTGGATTCGCTCTTTAAAAAAAGGATTATATGAACTTACCTATCCTGATGAGTATATTATCCCGGATATGTATATTGCCAACAAATTGTACAGCCCCTCTTATGTGTCATTAGAAACAGCTTTGTCAAATTACAGTATCATCCCGGAAGTATCCATGGCTGTAACTTCTATCACTACAAAACCCACACGCCAATTTAAAAATGTTCACGGTCTTTTTATATACCATACTCTTAGACCTGAATTTTTTACAGGATACTATATTGAAAAACAAGGAAAGTTTGAAATTTTTATTGCTGAACCGGAAAAAGCTCTTATAGATTTTATTTACTTTAAAACATACCGAAATAAAAAATTTAACTTACAAGAAGAACGATTAGACTTTGATATAATTTCTTCTTTTAATAAAAAAAAATTAAAAAAATATATAAAACAGTATAATCTTAAATTAGAGGAATTAAATGCTTACTTATGATGCATTAATAGAACAGGCAAGATTGCGTCAAATGCCAGTTACAAAAACAAGAGGAATATTAAGAGAATACCTCCATGTTCTTATTTTAAAAGAAATTTATAGAACACCTTCAGGTAAAAAACTTTTTTTTACAGGGGGTACTTATCTCAGACTTATTTACAATAGTAAAAGATTTTCAGAAGATTTAGATTTTTATGCAAATAAAATTTCTAAAAAAGAATTTGAAAATCTTTTATATAAAGTAGTAAAAGAATTACAGCGAAAAGGCATAGAATCATCAGTTCAATTTTCACATTGGGATAATATGTATGTTTCAAAGTTAATATTCCCAGCAATAGAGAAATTTTATAATATCGTATCAAAATACTCAAAAAAAACGGGAATAATTATTAAATTAGAAACCAATCTGCCTAAATGGAAAGTTATACAAGAATCTAAAGGTATATCCGGATTTGGAGAAATTTATCCCTGTATATGTACAAATAATGCTATACTTTTTGCTAATAAAATAGATGCTCTTGTTAAAAAGAATAGGGCACGGCATTTATATGATATTATTTTTATGCTTTCAAATAAGCATCCTGTGGATAAACATATTCTTTCTATACTGGGCATTAAAGATAAACCTGAAAATATTATTATAAAAAGAATACAAAGTCTTTCAAAAGGAGAATTAAAAAAGCAGGCAGAGCAGCTCAGACCTTTTCTCTTTGATGAGCATGATGCAGAATTAATCAGCAATGCTTCTGATATTATATCTTCATTATTGAAGAAGAATAAGATAGTTTTGAAATAATTATAATACTTTTTATCCTACAGCTCTAACTTCTTCATTAGATAAAATTTTTGCAGCATAATCTAATACTGCTAAAATATCCTTATAAGTAATTTCATATTCTTCTAACTATAAAATTGTGTCTGGTTAATATCTTGTTTGCTGTTTTGTTTGTTGAAGGTACGTCTAAAAATATTTTTTTCCTGGGTCTCAGATTTGAAAGAGCAGAAACAAATAGTTTTTTAGCTATATTTTCATTTCCTCCTTTTAATTCCCATGGCCCTATGGTAATTATTTTACCTGTATTATATATGTTCTATATAAAAAATCATATTCTTCATCTTTCCACCTTCGGCAGGTGTTACAAATTTGTGGCAAAATATTATTAGTTTATATTGTTTTGCACCGTCCCCAACTTTATATATAGTGTTAATTTATCTCTATTTAATTACTATTTGACTTTTTTATCTCTTTAATAGAAACTGAGCCTGATGTTTTTGATAAGGTAGCAATAGCAATTTGTAGAAATTTAATTTTATCGATATCATTATTTCCTCCCCAGACATAATTAAAATCTTTTATTCTAAATTTTATATTTTTCCATTTTTTTGATAAATTTTTACATAGTATTTTTTTCATAAATACAGAACCATCTTCAGCCATGATTTTTATTTCTAAATTTGCATTTGGGTCCTGTGTTGATTTTAATTTTATATAAAAGATACTGTTTTTATGAATTTTATTTTGTGCGTCTATAGATATCTGAGTCCATGCACCAGCTTTACCTGTTTGATAATCTATTTTTATTGCTTTATTTTTTATAGAAATATTATATTGAATATCTGGACTAGATTGTTCTGTCCAAGGTGTTTTTTCTCCATAAAATAATATTTTTTTTATTTTATAATCAGTTTTACTCAGATAATTGTCTAAATGCACTATCATCTGGTATGTTGTATTCTATTCTTAATGCATTACCAGAAAGGCCTTTTACATTTTTTAATTTGAGTGATTCATTTTTAAAAACCCATGAATTCCATTTTAATGCATCTTCAAATTCTTCAAGTAATAGATTTTTTCCAGGCTTAGAAATTGGCCCCCAGCCAACATTAGGATCACAAAATTCAACTTTACTGTATACTGGAGCTTGTAATACCATGTTGAAAATAAAATAAAAAAGGCTACAGTATATAATTTTTTTGAAATTTTTTTGTGTATGATTATTATAAATATATTTATTTTTCATGGTTTCCTTCTTAAAATAGAGTATTATTTAATAAAATTTATATGAAAAGTAATTTTTTTTAAAAAATTTGTTTATTATTATATAATAATTATTTATCATGGACTGTCAAATTAATTTGTCATATTATAGTTTAAAATACAATTGAAAATGACAGTAAAAAATTTTATATTATATTTCAGTATTGGATTAAATATTATAAAACTTCTGTTACGTTGGCTGTCTATAAAATTTATTTATAGGCTTAAATATTAGGTTATTAAATTATGACTAAAGATCATGTTCTCATTTTTTATAATTTTACCATTTTTAATCAGTTGTCAATAAATTTTAATTTTCAGTAATGCGTCACTGACGGGAGGAATTTTGAGAAGTTACCCTCAACTGCTATATCAATATCAGAGTTGCAATAAAAATTATTTTTATGTAAAAATGAACCAAACAAATACATTCTTTTCTTCTTTTTATATAATTTGTTTTCCAGTTTTAATAATTTCTGCAGCAAAGGGATTTGAAGAGTTAAAAGCTTTTTCATCAAATGGATGAGGTTCAATACGGGAATCGATATTTTTTACTAATTTCATTAATTGTACTTGAGTGTTAAAACTGTTTGTTAAATTTTTTATTATAACAGCTATGTCAATATCACTATCTTTATGACTTTTCCCTTTTATAATTGATCCGAATAGGTATACTTTTTGGATGGCATATTTATTTTGTTTTAGTAAGGCAATATACCCTTTTATTGATCTGATAATTTTTTTTTTATCCATTTTCGAAACCTTTTTATTTGCTTGAGCCAGTTTGCTGTAAAATTTTTAGTACACATTTTATAAAATTCTAATTTATAATCATCATATCTCGTTCGGATATTAAAAGTAGATAATGTTGCGAGTAAATCTTCTTGTTGGTTATCAATTTTTAATTTTGATTTTTCAGCTATTCTTAATAAATTATGTATAGGTGGTGCATTATTATTTTGTTTCTTAACATAATATGCTTTAAGAAGTTTTTCAATTACTAAATGCCCTAGGAATAATGACCAATGATAATCTTTATTATTAAACAAATGATCCATTGCCTTTATATCTTGATCAGAACTTTTAATCCAATATTTAATTAAATCTTTTTTATTCATTTTATATTATTTTAATTATAGCAACAAGAAAAATAAAATCAAGTAAAAAGAATGGAGACGGTTCTAATACTTTTTAGAAAGAGAAAAAATAGATGTTGTAAAAAAGTATTAGAACCGTCCCCATTCTTTATTTATTGGTTTTTAAGTTTACTTTGCTATGCTATTTCATTATTTCCAAGATTTTATAAAATTTAAATGATTATTATGAATTAAAAATTGACAGTAAAATTTTGTATATTATATTTGACGGATAATTATGACTGGAGGAATGAAATTGGATAATACCAAATATTTTGGGCGGTACTGTTTCAGTTATAAATACTTTAGGAGAAAAGGTAGATGAGTATTAAAGTGTGTAAATTCAGCGGGAATGTATTAACAGCATCTGAACATATCAAACAGCTTAAGAAGATACTTCTGGCTGATGAAAAGAGAAAGATAGTTGTTATGGCAGCACCCGGGAAAACAGATACTGAAGAGAATATGACTGATATGCTGATAGAATGTGCACAATATTATATAAAAAATAAAAAATTACCTGTGTTATTAATTGAACAGATACAAAAGCGGTTTGATAATATCTACCATGGCTTGAAAATATCCAGCAGGTCTGTAAATAGATACATTCAGGATTTGAAAAAGCGTATCAGCACTTCCAGGGGGAAAGAAGCAAGGTATCTGAATAAAGTCAAATCCGCTGGTGAAGAATACAGCGCACGTCTGGTTGTTGAGTACCTGCAGAATGAAGGAGTTTCCTGCCAGTATGTTGACCCTCATGATGCAGGATTGATTGTTACAACGGATTTTAGCTGTGCTTCACTTATAGATGATTCATATAATAAGTTAGAATTATTAAAAAATAGAGAAGGTATTATTATAATTCCAGGATTTTTCGGTTATACAAAAAAAGGTCATATTGCTACATTCAGCAGGGGTGGAAATGATATGACAGGTTCTATACTTGCAAACGCAGTTAATGCAGAATTATATGAAAATTTTATTGATTATAATGGTCTTACAGTAGTTAATCCAAAACTGGTTCCTGATGCAAAGGTGATTCCTAAAATTACATACCAGGAATTAAGAGAACTTACTTATGCAGGATTTAAGACATTTCATGAGGAGCTGCTTCATCCTGTGATGAAAAAGAGCATTCCCATACATCTTATAAATTTTCACGACTTAGCCCAACCAGGCACTTTAATAGTTAAGGACAGGGATCTGAAAGAAAAAAGCATTGTTGGAATAGCTTATGATAAAGGATTTTGTACTATTAATGTTGAAAAATATATGATGAATCAGGAAAAGGGATTCTGCAGGGGGCTTTTTGAAATTATTGAAAAAAACAAACTGTCTTTTGACCATTCTCCATCCGGTATTGACAGTATATCAGTAATATTAAAACAGGACCAGTTGCCACTGGAGAAAATAAGAGAAATATGCAAACAGGTATATAATGAAATGAAGGCTGATAATGTTTATTTTGATTATAACCGTGCTTTAATCTCAATTGTTGGTAAAGGGTTAAAGGATGATAACAGCTCTTTAGTCTCTATGCTTGATGCTATAAATAAAAAGAAGATTGATATAAAAATGATTATGAAAGGCGGCTCTGAAATTAGTATTATTTTATGTGTAGCTCAGGATGATGTGGAAGAGACCGTTCAAATACTTTATAAAAATTATTTCCTTTAAAGTGAGGTAGAACAAAGAAATGCTGGAACTAAAATTAAAAAACAAAGAAGAATATGTATCAATTGAACATAATCCCTATGCAAAAAAAGGTCATAGTGTTTATGTTAAATTATGGACAAAATGTCCGGAATGTAATACAGCCCTTACTAATAAAAAAGGAGAGATAGTTTTACTGGGCAAATGGGATGATAAAAAACATGGTATATTTATTCTTTCTGATAAACTGGATGATTTTAAGGTTGAGTTTCCAGAGCAGTTTAATTATAAAAAAGAGATAATTGTAGAATTTTTTTGTCCACATTGTAAGAAAAGCCTTGTCCTGAAAGTCGAGCATAACTGTCCTAAATGTAGTGCCCCTTCTGTACTTTTAAATGCTTTTACAAACAGTATTATCCAATTTTGCAGCCGTATCGGTTGCAAGGAGCATAAATTATATCTGCATAAAGATGACTCATGGAAATTTTTCCGCCAGATGTACACAGATTCTATATTTTAATTTATATCTACTTTATTAACTACTTCCTTAACTGCTGCTTCATCAATATTAAACCGAAAAAGCATGTTAGGAGAGTTTAAAACCTTTTTTATGTGTTTTTCCTTATTTTTTAGCCAGCTGTAATTGAAACATTTATATTTTTAGGAGGAAAAATATTAAAACATACACTTTTTTCATATGAATAAAGTAATAAATTTACACCTTTTTCATATAAAAAAGTTGACTTTTTAAATTTTAGTATTAAATTTATATGTATGATAAGCTTAAAACGTGATATATATAATAAATTAATTGTATGGAAGAATGCAGAAGATAGAAAACCGTTAATATTAAAAGGTGCCAGACAGGTTGGAAAGACTTTTATTTTAAAAGAATTTGGTAAAAATGAATATGTCAATTATGTATATTTTAATTTTGAAGAAGACCCTGATCTGATAAACTTGTTTCAGAGAAAAAAGTATCCAGAAAAAATAATTGAAAAATTATCAATTTATTCAAATAAAAAAATAGAACCTTTAAACACATTAATTATATTTGATGAAATACAGAATTCTCCTCAAACATTAACATGTTTAAAATATTTTAATGAAACCCATAATGAATACCATATTATTGCTACAGGGTCATTACTGGGGATTTTTTTATATAAAAATCAAAAGACCTCATTTCCTGTTGGGAAAGTGAATTTTATGCAATTATTCCCTTTATCAATTGGTGAATTTTTAAATTCAAATAAAGAAAATCAATTAAAAAAGTTTTTAGATAACAAGAAAAATTTAGATGAAATACCAGAAGCTTTCCATGAAAAATTATTGGAATATCTGAAATTATATTATTATATTGGAGGTATGCCGGAAGCTATAGTGAAATATGTTACTACTAAAGATTATACTTCGGTAAGAAAAATTCAAAAAGAAATATTAACAGCTTATTCAATTGATGTAACAAGATATGCATCAAGGGCTGAAGCTATAAAAATAAATAATATCTGGAATTCAATTCCAAATCAATTAATTAAAGAAAAGAAAAAATTTAAATATTCTGAAATAAGTAAAAATTCTAAATCAAGAGAGTATCATGACTCGATACAATGGTTAATTGATGCAGGTGTTGTATATAAATCTTATAATGTTTCCACTCCGAAATTGCCATTATCTGCATATAAAAATGATAATTTTTTCAAATTATTTTTAATTGATGTTGGTTTACTTGGAGCAATGCTGAATTTATCTCCTAAGACTATTATTGACGGTAATAAATTATTCACATTTTATAATGGTGCTTTTACAGAAAATTATGCAGCACAAGAATTAGTAGTAAATAATTTTAATGAATTATATTATTGGACAAGTAAAAATACAGCAGAAGTTGATTTCATATTGAGTTATAATGAAAAAATATATCCATTAGAAGTAAAATCAGGATTAAATACTAAAGCTAAAAGTTTAAAAGTCTATGATAAAAAATACAATCCTGAATATTTAACAAGAACATCTCAAAGGAATTTTAATCAAACAAGGAATGTTTGTGATATTCCATTATATGCTATTTCTTTGTTTCCAAAATTTTATAAAACTTAGATGATAATTTAGTCTATGCTTTTAAATGCTTTTTTATCCAGCTTTGCAGCCGCAGCGGCTGCAAGGAGCATAAATTATATCTGCATAAAGATGACTCATGGAAATTTTTCCGCCAGATGTACACAGATTCTGTATTTTAATTTATATCTACTTTATTAACTACTTCCTGAACTGCTGCTTCATCAATATTGGCTATTTGATAGGCTTCTGGAATTACTTTTACTGATAAAAATTTTTTTAATTTTTTCCATGAATAAATATCAGCAATATGAATCAAGGATATTAATTCTCTATGAACAATTTGTTGACTAAGAGGGTTATGATGATACAGGCAGACTTCAATAAAATAGCTGGGGAGATTCCACCAGTTGAGAAGATAAGCTCCAAGCTGGGTATGTGATACTCCTAAGATATCATTTTCAATGACAGTAAAAGGAATGTCAGGGTTTTTATTTTTTTTTATCCAGATCTGCCGAAATTGTTCAGGAAAATATTTCAACATAATTAATTTACCAATATCATGTAATAATCCTGTTGAAGCAAATTTATCAAATATTTTTCTTCCATGAATTTTATAATAAAGATGCTGCATAATTTTGTTGCAAAGATTAAAATGTTTCCAGAGCAAGTTAATATCATAGGCTTTGATTTTAGCATGCCTGAAATATTCAAAAATATCAGCAAAGAGAATTACATCCTTAATCGTATTAGTCCCAAGATAAAGGAGTGCTTGTTTTACAGAACCGATCTTTCCTCCATAAAACGCGGAATTTACAATTCCTATTATTTTAGCTACATATCCTGGTTCTTTTTCAATCACATCAGCTATTTCATTGATCCCTTTATTCTGCTGAATAAGGTTCATGACTTTTTGATATAATAAAGGAAGTACAGGCAATTCGTCAATTTTATTAATTAATTCCAGTAAATCTTTTTGATTTAAAGACTCCTGCATGGCAAATAAGGAAACAATTTGTTTTTTTAATAACGAGTTATCCCATGGTTTAGTAATATACGATTTTGCCATTCCTTCTGTAATAGAGCGAATAACAATATCTTCTTTTACATCTTCATTTAATATAGATATTACTTTTATTAATGAAAAATATTTTGATTTTATTTCACGTAAAAACTCAAATTCAACAATACCAGGCATCTTCATATTTAATATCATTAAATGAATTTTTTCTTCAGCAAGAATATTCAACCCTTCTTTTATATCTGCAGCAAAAAGAATTTTATAATCATTACCTGGCAAAGCCTCTTTTAATACATTATTTAATTCTTTATTATCAATAACAAGAATAGATCTAACCATACCCCCTCCTTTTTTATAATAGTATTTTCTTCCAGTTAAAATATATCTTAACAGTCCCTTATAAATTAAGATATTTTAATAATAATTATTATATATTATTTATATGTAATGTCAATATTTAAGTTTTGGAATTAGTAATGCGTCAGTTATCACCTCTTTTTATGGAATATGGTAGGGCGGTATTTTATATACCGCCTTTTTTGGCGGGGAATAAATCCCCGCCCTACAAAATGTGAGTGTAATTTACGCATTACTGGAATTAGAGTCTAATATTCCCCTATCTATTTTTAAAAAGCTTGACAAAAGAAAAAAAATGTATTAATATAGGTTATAGGCTATAATAAAAATAGGTTAGAACCTATAATATTTGAACTTTTACTAAAATAATAATTTTTGAAAATATATGAAAAAAAAAATTAAAAAATTGCAATTAGATATTTTAAATGTTTTTTCTTTACATAATAATAGTTTTGCACTTGCAGGTGGAACAGCATTAGATCTTTATTATTTGCACCATAGATTTTCAAGAGATCTTGATTTTTTTAGTCATGAATATAATGAAAATGAGATTAGTAATCTGGTTACTAAATTTGAAAAAGTCACAAATAATGAATTAAAATTAGAAAATGAATTTACTACTAATAACAGAGCAAAAGTTAAATTTTATATAACAGAAATTGAAAAAGATTTAACTTTTAAAATTGATTTTATTGAAGATGTGTTTTTTCGTGATCCTACTATAAATATATTTAATAAGGTTGCAGTCTATGATATTGAACATATTTATTACCAGAAAATTATGGCTATTGCAGGTACTCGTTTGAAAATAGATAATATCGGAAGGGAAAAAATAACAAGACGTAATGAGGGAAAAGATATAATTGATATTTACTATTTATCTAAAAATTATATACCTATTCATCAATTTTTAAAAAAGATGCCCAGAGAACAACAGAGAGGAATAATTTACTGGTATAGAAGTTATTCCAGGCAGGAGCTTAAAATAAACATATTAGATTTTGATATATATGATAAAAAATTTGATTCTTCGATAATGATTAAATATTTAGATGATGAAATAAAAAAATTCATGGAGAGTGTTATATCATGAGTTTAAAGAAATATTTTTGGGATTTAAATAAGCAGGCGCAAATAGAAACAGTAAATTATATTTTGCCAGACCCTGAACATCCTAAATTTTTAACAAGAATTGTTACATTACTTTCTCATTGTGATAGACCAGAAGAAGTTTTTTCAGTTATAGATAAGGAAAAATTTATTAATTCATGGCCAAAGATTAAAAAATATTGGAATAAAACTGCACATGCAACTACTTTCCTTGCATGGTGGGAAACAATTTATGAACAATTAATTAAAAAGCAACCTATTGATAAACCTATCCAACTTTTGATAGATATAGGGAAGAAAATAAAAAAAGCAAGGATTGAAAAAGACATGACTCAGATAGACTTAGCAAAACGAACAGGATTTAAGCAATCAGATATTTCAAGAATTGAACAGGGCAAAACTAATATTACTATTGAATCACTTTATCGAATATTGAAAATTTTAAAAGTTAAACAATTCAACATTGAATTATAAAGGAATGAAAAGGCAGGGGCTGTCTGAAAAGTTCATTTATATGTTTTTGGTACAGTCTTTAATTAAATCACAGTCTAATATTTAAAAGGAGGATGTGTAATGGCAGATATAATTGATTATAAAATTTATGGAGATGATATGCAGTTAATTGAGATTGAGCTTGATCCTGAAGAAGGAGTAAGAGCAGAGGTAGGGGCTATGATGTACATGGAGCAGGGTATTGAAATGCAGACATCAACTGGAGGTGGATTATTTAAAGGGTTTAAAAGAATGATAACAGGTGAAAGTTTTTTTATAACCACCTTTTTAAATAAAAGCAATGAGAAAACTCATGTAGCTTTTGGTGCTCCTTATCCAGGAAAGATTATTCCTTTGGAACTGGATAACATGGGAGGTCAGTTTTTATGTCAAAAAGATGCTTTTTTATGTGCTGCTCAGGGAATTGAAATTGAGGTTGCTTTTACTAAAAAAATTGGAGCAGGCATTTTTGGCGGGGAAGGTTTTATTTTACAGCGTTTGACAGGAGACGGAATGGCATTTGTTCATGCTGGCGGAACTATCATTAAAAAGGAATTACAAGAAAATGAAGTTCTCCGTGTAGATACAGGATGTTTAGTTGCTTTTCATCCTGATGTTAGTTATGATATCCAGTTTATAGGAGGCTTTAAAAATGCATTGTTTGGTGGAGAAGGGCTCTTTCTGGCTAAGCTAACAGGTCCTGGACTGATATACTTACAAAGTCTTCCTTTTTCCAGATTAGCAGATCGGATTTTTGCTGCATCCCGTTATCAAAATAAAGGGGAACAAAGAGGAATAGCAGGATTAGGAGGGTCTCTTTTAGGTAATTTAATCAGCGGTGATTCAGATTAAAGAATAGATTTGGGAATTTTTTTTACTGATTATAAATTAAGAAGGATATAGGGATAATGAAAAAAACACCTAAATCATTAAGATTACATATTGCTTTATTTGGCAGGACTAATGCAGGAAAATCAAGTTTTTTAAATATGATTGCCGGGCAGGATGTGGCTATAACATCTTCTGTTGCCGGAACAACTACAGATATAGTGGAAAAGACAATGGAGCTTTTACCATTAGGTCCTGTGCTTTTTCTGGATACTGCAGGGTTATCTGATAAATCTGCTCTTGCTGCTCAAAGAATAAAAAAAACAAAAAAAGTATTTGACCAGGCAGATATTATGATACTGCTTGCAGAATCTGGTATCTGGAACCATTATGAAGAAGATATTGTATTAGAAGCAAAGCATCGAAAAATCCCCTTAATTATTGTGATTAATAAAATTGATTTAAAAATTCCTTCAAAAACTTTTTTAAAAAAAATTAAAAAAAAGACAAAAAGGTTTTTTCTCTGCTGTAGTGTTGATAAGGATAAAAGAAATTTTTATGTCAGTACCTTAAAAAAATATCTCATTGAAGTTTGCCCCGATGATTTTCTATCACCGCCTCCTTTGATTGGTGATTTATTACCTTCAGGAAGCAGCTGCATATTAATAGTGCCTATTGATATGGAAGCACCAAAAGGAAGATTGATACTGCCGCAGGTACAAACAATACGCGATGCTTTGGATAATGATGCTTCTGCTTTAATAGTAAAAGAGCGGGAATATCCTGTCTTACTTAATAATTTAAAAAATGCTCCTGCCATAGTAGTTTGTGACTCACAAGTTGTTTTAAAAATGGTTGCTGATACTCCTGTTAATATAAAATGTACAACTTTCTCCATTCTTTTTTCAAGGTATAAAGGTGATTTAATTGAGGCAGTTAAGGGAGCTGCTCAGATTAATAATCTTAAACCTGATGATAAAATCCTGATTGCGGAAGCATGTTCTCATCATGCTCTGGAAGATGATATTGGGAGGGTAAAAATTCCACGATGGTTAAAGCAGTATGTAGGGACTGATTTGGATATTAAGGTATATGCAGGTAAAGATTATCCTGATAATTTAGGAGAGTATAAATTGATTATCCACTGCGGAGGCTGTATGCTGAATCGCAGGCAGATGCTGTCGCGAATACAAAAGGCAAGAGAGCATGAGGTTCCTATTACTAATTATGGTGTATGTATTTCTATGCTGCATGGTGTGCTGGAAAAAGTATTATCACCTTTCCCGGCAGCACTTGATGTTTTAAAAAGAAATAAAGTAGAAAAATAGTTACAGTAATGGGTCGGTTACCATCTTTTTTAAGCAATAAAGTAGGGAAGACTAAAGTCTCCCCTACTTTTGTGATTACATAAGAGGTGATAACTTAGAAACTCTGAAAAAATTAAACTTTAATTCATTAAATCTGTATTTTTTGTATGTAGGGGAGGGTTTAAACCCTCCCTACAGTTGTGTTTATATAAGAGATGATGATTAAGAAACTAAAAAAAAATGACTTATTATTTTTTATATGGTATAATAAAACAAATAAGTAAATTTTAAATAATAATATTATGAAAAGTATTTATATTAAAATTTTTATATTGATAATAGTATTTTTTTTAACTTATCCATTAAACGCGGAAAAGGTTTATTTTATTCCTAAAACTGATATTACTGAGATGGTGGACCTTCCCTTTGCTAATTTTATTAAGCGCACAATAAAAAAGGCTGAAAATGAAGGTGCATCTGCCCTGATAATTGAACTAAATACACCAGGTGGAAGAGTTGATGCTGCTTTAAGGATAACAGATGCCTTGCTGAGTACCAGGTTAAAAACAGTTGTTTTTATTAATAAGAATGCTATTTCCGCAGGAGCATTGATTTCTCTTTCCGCAGAAAAGATATTTATGGCATCGGCAGGAGTTATTGGTGCATCCACCCCGGTTTACATGAAGAATGGAAAAACAGAAACAGCTTCAGAAAAAATGATTTCTGTTATGAGGGCTCAAATGAGAACCTGTGCTGAAAAATATGGCAGGCCATTAAAAGTCGTAGAAGCAATGGTTGATCCTGATATTAGACTGTATAAAAAGCAGGATGGAATTGCCCTTGCAAAAGGGAAATTATTGACTTTAACTACCAGGGAAGCTTTAAATTTAATGATTGCTGATTATAAGGCAGAAGAATTAAATGATATATTGAAAATTTTAAAATTGGAAAAAGCTGTTGTTATACAGGCTTTACCAACCTCATGGGATAGGGCTGTTTCTTTTTTAACGCACCCACTTGTGAGTGGGATATTAATGACCCTTGGGGTCTTAGGATTAATCTTTGAAGTAAAAACAGCAGGATGGGGAGTTGGGGGAACAGTTGGAATTTTATGCTTGTCCCTTTTTTTTATATCACAGATAATGGCTGGATATGCAAGCTGGGGAGCTGTGGTTTTATTTATTGTGGGGATTATTCTTTTATGTGTTGAAATTTTTATTGTCCCGGGCTTTGGAATAGTGGGCATGTCGGGAATTGCTGCCATAGCAGTAAGTTTTTTTATGTCTTTTTCAAATTTTACCACAGCTTTATATTCCATTTTTTCAGTTATAGTTGCTTGTGCAGTTGGTATTTATTTTATGGCTAAATTTTTACCTAAGAGTACTATTTTTAATCGCCTTATTCTACAGTTCAGTGAGGTAAAAAAAAATGGTTTTCATGCTTCTTCAAAAAAAATTAAAAATCTGGAAGGAAGCAAGGGAGAAGTTATTACTCCACTTCGACCTGCTGGCAAAGCAGAGATAGAAGGACAATTAGTTGATGTTATGTCTGATGGTGATTTTATTAAAAAAGGTGAAAAGATTAAAGTTTTAAAAGTTGAGGGCAACCGTGTTGTGGTTAAAAAAATTAACAAATTAAAATAATGGAGGTTTTTATGGAATTTACAGGTACAGTGATTTTTATAATAATTGTAGCAGCATTATCATTTTTGATTTTTTTCTTTTATATGATACCGGTTGGACTCTGGATTACTGCTTTTTTCTCAGGTGTCAGGATTAGTATCTTCACCTTGATTGGAATGCGGCTGAGGAAAGTTTCTCCTCATTCTATTATACGGCCATTGATAAGTGCTACAAAAGCAGGACTTACTTTGAATATTAATGAGATGGAAGCGCATTTTTTGGCTGGCGGCAATGTATTAACAGTGGTTAATGCTTTGATATCCGCGGATAAGGCAAATATAGCGATAGACTTCAGACGTGCTACTGCAATTGACCTTGCAGGTCGTGATGTTCTAGATGCTGTCAGGGTGAGTGTTAATCCAAAGGTAATTGAGACAAAAAAGGTCTCAGCAGTTGCAAGGGACGGTATTCAGCTTACAGCTTTATCCCGTGTAACACTCAGGGCAAACATTGAGCGGTTAGTCGGCGGAGCAGGGGAGGAGACTATCCTTGCAAGGGTAGGAGAAGGTATTGTCTCTACTATAGGTTCAGCAAAAAACCATAAGGAGGTCCTGGAAAATCCGGATTTGATATCAAGAACAGTACTTGAGAAAGGGCTTGACAGCGGTACAGCTTATGATATCCTCTCAATTGATATAGCGGATGTGGATGTTGGACGGAATATCGGAGCACAACTGCAGACAGACCAGGCAGAAGCAGATAAAAAAATTGCTCAGGCTAAAGCAGAAGAAAGGAGAGCCATGGCTATTGCACGTGAACAGGAGATGAGAGCCAGAGTAGAGGAGATGAGAGCAAAGGTTGTGGAAGCAGAGGCAGAAGTTCCAAAAGCAATGGCAAAAGCATTTCGGGATGGAAATCTGGGTGTGATGGATTATTATGGAATGAAAAATATTGCAGCTGATACACAAATGAGGGATTCTATTTCCGGAAAAGGAAAGAAAAAATCTACATAAAATTAAAACATTTAGAGGCTTATTACATTTGGGATAACCTTATATACATAAGCCTCTAAAAGTTAATTCAGGTGTAACCTGTAAAAAAAAGGAAACAACTATGTATTATTTACTTATTTTTGGATTAATAGCATATTTAATCATCCGTTATGTTTTTAAGGGAGTATCCTCTTCTGAAGAAACAAATCATGATGATTATTGGCTGGATACAGATGAAGTGAAAGAGCATAATGGAGAAGACGAGACAGATGATTATAAAGTAGATAAGTCATCGACCCAGGGTTTAAGGGAAAGTATATCATTAGAAGGATCAAGTTTAGAAAAAGAAAGCCTTGAAGGAAAAACACTTGAGGGAGATAGTTTGGAAAAGAGAAGTTTAGAGGAAACAGTTATTGAGCGTAAAAGTCTGGAGTTGAAAAGCATAAAGAGGATAGATTATGGCAAGGAAATAAAAAAGAACAGAGTTGAAGAGGCTGAAGAAAAGGACATTGAAGCAGGACTGATTTTCAGTATAGATGAGTTAAAACATGCTATTATTATGAAAGAGATATTAAACACTCCCAGAATTATGCATTTTTATCCTGGTTTGAATAAAAAAGTAACTAAATAAAAAAGAATGAAGCAAGAGCCTTTAGGCTCGTTTAATTGAGTCAAAATGGGGTTGAAATCTCTTTCTGCATTAATGTTATAAAGAAATCTTAATTTAGTAATAAGCAGCAACCTGAAATATCAGGCGCTTTTTTTAAAGATTATTATTAAGTTTCTAAAGTAAAAAATAAAGACTTGGTTTCTACTATTTTTTTTAAATCAATATAGTCAAATGTCAAATATAGATATAGCCAAAAAATTACAAATAAAAAATCCGAATGCAGTATCTCAACGATTATTTAAAATAAAGCAAAAAATAAAAAATAATAATGAATTAAAAAAAATAATTAATTCAATAGTTTCAATCATATAGTACAGTTAAATAGTAAGAAATAAGTACCTGGCACTATAAGGTTTGTATAATATTAAGTAAATGTTTCTCAAAATTAAAATTTTTACAGACAAGATTTAAATCTACTACTCCTGCTGCCATGGTTGAATGCCCTCCGCCAACCCCTATATTATGTGTAATTTCATTTATAATTTTCAAGGCACTGTATTCAGGCTTCTCGCTTCTGATGGATATAGAAATATTTTTTTGCTTAGGATAATATCCAATAATTAAAGTCAATTCTCTTAATTGAATAAAAAAATCACAAACAATACCTAAAAAATGACCTGATCTTAATTTCATTACTTTTACAATACCTATATCTTTTATTAATTTTAAATTTTTAATACTTAAACTAAAATTTTTTAAATCATCCAATTCAATAATATTTAATGCTACAAAATTTAAAAATTTAACATCTACAAAAGGATATAATTTATCAACTATTTCAACATCAAGCTGAGTTGTCTTTCTCATCAATCTAAAAGTATCAATATAAATACCTATTAAAAGGGCTGTTGCAACATTACGGGGAATCTTTTTTAATCCTAAATTTAAAATATAATCTCCAATAATTGTAGAACAAGCTCCGGTTTTAGGCTGAAGGTCATAAAACTCTGCTGAATTTTTTTTATTGAAGTTGCCCTCATGATGATCAATAAAGCCAATATATTGGGCTTTTAAAAATGTAATATTACTCACTCCGATTTTTGTATCTACAACAAGTATTTTAGAAGTAGGCTTTATAGAAACCTGAGTGATATGATAAATTTTAATTTTTAATTTCTCTACCATATCATTTACAGTTTTATTTGTAATAAATCCTGAATAAATAATCTTACTCTTAATATTAAACTGCTTAAGTATAAATTGAAGACCAAATGCAGATGCTGCAGCATCCGGATCAGGAAAATTATGCGGCTGAATAAAAACAAAGCTTTCATTTTTTAATATTTTTTTTAACTGAAAAACTTTACTCATATAATAAAAAATCCTCTGCTTTAAAATCTTTTTGCCTGGAAAGAAATTCTTTTAATCTTTTAGTTAACCTCTCTTCAATTTGACGAACACGCTCACGTGAAATATTAAACATATCGCCTATTTTCTGCAGGCTCCATGGGGACTCTGACAACAATCGTTTTTCCCATATAACTTTTTCTTTTTCATTTAAATCTCTGCTGAATTCTTTAAATTTACCTTTAAGCTTTTCATTTAAATCTTTTTCAATTACTTCTTTTTCTAAATTAACTGATTTTGCTTCAACCATGCTGGCAATATTATTACTGCTGTCATGGCTTAAAGGCTGATCTAATGAAACTACTCCATGGCTTAATCTTTTACTCATTTCAATAACATCTCTTTCATCTTCATTCATGAATTCAGCAAGTTTTTTTGTATTATCCGGGTCATAACCAGATTCAACTAACTTTTCTTTTGCCTTTTTCAATGAATAAAAAAGACGTTTTTCAGCCCTTGAGTGCCCTATACGGATAATACTGTAATTATCCATTAAATATTTTAAAATATAAGCTTTAATCCACCATTGAGCATAAGTGGAAAATCTCGCCTTTTTAGCAGGATCAAACTTTTTTACAGCCATTATAATGCCAAGGTTCCCTTCCTGAATTAAGTCAAATAAACTGACATAATACTGATTATAATATTCAAAAGATATTCTAACCACAAGCCTTAAATGAGCCATTAATATTTTTTTTGCTGCCTCAACATCATGGTTTTCCCTGTACCGTCTTATTAAATCCTCCTCTTCTTCTTTGGATAAAAGTGGATATTGGTTTACTTCCCATATATATCTTCTAATTGGATCTACAGGTGTAATACTGCGTTTTTTATATTTAACAATTTTTTTTGATGATGCTGCTTTTTTTGTTTGTTTTGATTTTTTTTTCTCAACCATAGCAATAATTATATAATACATTAAAAAAAAAATTCAAGTCAATTTCTTTAATTCTTGACTTTATATATAATACAACTAATTTATCCTATTATTTTTTGTATATATTAAAATATATTGCTGGTTCGGGTTTCATAACCCGAACCTTTGTTTATGGTTCGGGTTTTGAAACCCGAACCAGCGAACAATTAAATGGAGAC